>JAGAYQ010000378.1 GCA_017940445.1 Pyramidobacter sp.
ATGACTTCAGGATCGTTTGTGAAAAAGGCGATCATCCATTCCGCGCCGAAGTACATGCACGCGCTCACCGCTGCCATGACAGCGGCGCAGAACGTCGAGCAGAAACGGCCATAGCGCTCGGCGAGCATTTCGTCGCCGGCACCCAGCGCCTGACCGACGAGCGCCGTTGCCGCTGTGGCGATGCCGAAACTGGGATTGTAGCAGACGCCTTCCGCCGTGATAGACAGATGGTGCGCCGAGATCGAGATCGTGCCCAGCGTCGAGACGACCGACATAAACATGATCTGCCCCGACGACAGCGCAATGCGTTCGCCCGCGGCCGGCAGCCCAAGCTGTATCAGCCCGCGCAGGCGCGGCAGCTCGAAATTGAACGAGCCGCGGAAAAACGCCCGCTCCCCCCGACGAAGCAGCGAAAGGGCCAGAGCGCCACCCGAAAACGCGAATGAAAGCGCCGTTGCCATGGCCGCGCCGCGCACGCCCATCCCCGCGCCCCAGACAGGCACTTCCAGACCGAAGACGCGCAGCAGGTGCGGCGGGTAGATGAGCAGATAATTGCCGATCACGTTGAACAGATTTGACATCAGCCCGATCTTCATCGGCGTCACGGTGTCGCCCGATCCCTGCAGCACTCCCGCGAGCGTGCGCGAGAGCACGAAAAACGGCAGCGAGACGCCGACGATGCGCATATAGGCCGCTGCGTCCGGGGCCACGTCCGGGGCGGCATGCATCCAGGCTGCATAGCCGTCGGCGACTCCCTGCGCCAGCGCCAGAAGAACGGCTCCGATCAGCAGCGCCAGAAGCGCGGCTGATCGAGCGTAGCGCGCCGCGCCGTCGCGGTCATCCGCTCCCCACGAACGCGCCACAAGGACCGTCGCGCCGCCTGCGGGCAGCGTTGCCAGCGCGTTGGCGAACCACATCGGCTGCGCGTTCAGGGCGGCCGCGGCGGTGGAAGCCGCGCCGAGACTGCCGACCATGGCCACGTCGACGATGCCCGCCAGCGTGGCGATCAGATTTTCAAAAATGGCCGGCAATGCCAGCGCAACGACTCTTTGAAGCGTTTTCCTCCGCGATTCGCCCATCAGACTCACTTCCTCTCTCGCGCTTCACTGTATCAGATTGCCGAGTAATTTGCAAAAGAAAAATGCAAGCTCACGCGGTGTCCCGTGAGGGACGATTCAGTTCAAAATCTTCAGCACAAAGACACGAAGACGCAAAGAAAAACGGGATTTTCCATAATATCGCTGGGGATTACGAACGGGAGCTGAACATTCACACATAGAACAATGATTGCAGAAAAAACAGCGCACCGAACAAAAGTGATTCAGTGCGCTGTTATTCATATATGATTCCTTTGTGGCTCTTGGTGTCTTCGCGGCTTTGTGGCGGCTTTGAACTTATTTGAATCAGTTCTGTTCCAGCAGTTCGCGCACTTCGATCAGGTCGTGCAGCATCATGTTCCACGGCGAGCCGGGGACGCGGCGCGGGTTGCGCAGCAGATAGGCGGGATGGAACAGCGGACGCAGCGTCATCGTCCTCCCGCCGAGTTTCAGTTCGTGAAAGCGGCCGCGCAGGGCGTTGATGCCAGTTTTTACGCCCAGCAGCGTCTGCGTTCCGACGTTGCCGACGGTGAGCACGACTTCCGGTTTGATCAGCTCTATCTGCGCCG
>JAGAYQ010000379.1 GCA_017940445.1 Pyramidobacter sp.
CAGAAGCACATCGTCAAGGCGTGGATGCACTCCGTGCGCAAGGACGCGCCCCAGGCGCCGTTCGACGCCATCCCCACGGCCGAGATCGTGGCCAAGTCCATGCCCGTCAGCTGGCAGCACTGCGTCGACGAGCGTCCCGAGCTCAGGACCAACTTTGAAGAGCGCGTCAAGAACAAGAAATAAGCAAATCGGCTGAAACAAATTTTCTGTTTTGTGCTAAACTGGAATTATCGCGTATCGCGCAAAAAAGCGCGAACGACAGATCAGGAGGTCATACAAAGATGAAGAAATTAGCAGCTGTGTTGATTGCAGTTATGGCGCTTTCGGGCGCTGCCTTTGCGGCCAAGCCGAAAGTGACGATCTACACCTCGATGTACGAAGACATCATCGAGGCGATGACGGACGTGCTCCACGAGAAGTTCCCCGACTACGACGTCGAGTTCTTCTACGGCGGCACCGGCACGCTCCAGGCGAAGATCGCCGCCGAGCGCGAAGCCAAGAAGCTGGGCTGCGACATGCTGATGGTGGCCGATCCTTCCTATGCGCTCGAGCTGAAAGCTGCCGGCCTGCTGCACGCGTACAAGAGCAAGGAAGCGGAGAACCTGGCGCTGGAGTACGACCCTGAAGGCTACTGGTACCCCGTGCGCAACCTCATCATGGTCCTGGCCTACAACCCCGAGAAGTTCAAGAAAGAGACGCTGCCTCAGACGCTCAAGGATTTCGCCTATGACCCGTCGATGAAGGGCGCTGTCTCCATGTCCAACCCGCTCACGTCCGGCACGGCGCTGGTGGCGATCTCAGCGCTGAAGGACAAGTACGGCTACGAGTATTTCGACAAGCTGGCCGAGAACAGAGTCATGGTCGAAAGCGGCTCCGTGGCGCTGACCAAGCTGGAGACGGGCGAGTGCAAGGAAGTCATGATCCTTGAGGAGTCCGTGCTGAAGAAGCGCGAAGAAGAGAAGAGCGCCCTCGAAGTGATCTATCCTCAGGACGGCTCCATCTGCGTGCCCTCGCCGATCATGACCGTGAAAGACGAGTGGAGCGCCCACGGCAACGCCAAGATCTGCGAAGAGCTCACCGACTGGTTCCTTTCAGCCGAAGGCCAGAAGTACATCGTCAAGGGCTGGATGCACTCCGTGCTGAAGAACCCGCCCGCGATCCCCTATGACTCGATCCCCAGCGAGCAGATCAACGCCAACTCCATGCCCGTCAGCTGGGAGCACTGCCTGAACGAGCGCGCCGAACTCAGGACCAACTTTGAAGAGCGCGTCAAGAACAAGAAGTAGCGATCACCGCTGATCGTGAAACTGCGGCCCCGACGGACGAACCGGATTCGCCCCTCGGGGCCGCGTTTTCAAAGGCAAAACACAATTCAAATCCTTTGACACAAAGACACGAAGGCCCAAAGGCCCAAAGAAAATTATTTTTTTATGTTCTTCATGGAACATGCGGCGGCAATGCTGCAATGTTGATGCGGTTGCTCAGTATTCACGCGTCCTGCCCGGTTTTTTCGTTTTAGGTGATTTTCTTTGTGTCTTCGAGTCTTAGTGACTTTGTGTCGGCTTTGAATTTCGTTTTTCAGGAGGCTGATTTCGTGCCGAATCACAGTCAATTACCGGCAATTCCCGAATCCCGAAAATTCCGCCTCGACGCGAAGGTGATCTGCATCGCCGCGATCGTGGCGTTTCTGCTCGTCTTCAACGTCTGGCCGATGTGCTACCTCGTCTTCCGTTCCTTCTTCAACGAAAGCGGCTTTACGCTCGAGACGTTCAAGCGCATCTATACCTATCCGCTCAACTGGAGCGCCCTGCGCAACACGCTGGTCACGGCCGGCTTCGCGATGGTCTTCGGCGTCCTTATCGCCTTCCCGCTGGCGTGGCTGGTGGGAAGAACTGACATGTACGGCAAAAAGTTCTTCCGCACGCTGTTCGTGATGACCTACATGGTGCCGCCCTACGTCGGCGCCATGGCCTGGCTGCGGCTGCTCAACCCGCGCGTGGGCACGCTGAACGTGTTCATCAAAAACCTGCTCGGCCTGGCGGAAAATCCCTTCAACATCTACACCATCCCCGGTCTCGTCTGGGTGCTGACCACGTTCTACTATCCCTATGCGTTCATCACGATCTCGCGCGCGATGGAGAAGATGGACCCGTCGCTGGAGGAGGCGTCGAAGATCTCCGGCGCGTCGCCGCTGCGCACCGTGCTCACGGTGACGTTCCCGATCATGCTGCCGTCGATCGTCGCGGCCGGACTGCTGGTGTTCGTCTCGGCGGCATCGTGCTACGGCATCCCCTCGATCATCGGCGCACCCGGACAGATCGACACCGTGACGACGCGCATCATCGACTACGTGCACGTCGGCTCGCCTGAGGGGCTGACCGACGGCACGACGCTGGCCGTGTCGCTGATGGTGATCGTCAACATCGTGCTGTACATCTCCACGTTCATCTGCGGCAAAAAGCAGTACATCACCGTCTCCGGCAAGTCGACGCGCCCCAATATCGTCGAGCTGGGCAAGTGGCGTCTGCCTGTGACGCTGCTGGTGACGGCGTTTGCGCTGATCGTCGTGATCATCCCGTTCGCCACCGTGGCGATGACCAGCTTCACGGTGAACCTGGGCAAGCCGCTTGACGCGGCCAACTTCACCACGCGCTACTGGCACATCCTGATGACGCGAAGAGGCATCCTCGAAACGGCGAAAAACAGTCTGATTTCCGCCTCTGTTGCGGCCACGGCGGGCATCGCTATCAGCTGCGTGATGGCCTGGCTGCTGACGCGCACCAAAGCGCGCGGGCGTCAGATCCCTGATTTTCTGATCACCGTCGGCAGCGGCACGCCCAGCGTCGTTATCGCCCTGGCGCTGATCATGACCATGTCGGGACGCTTTTTCATCAACATCTACAACACGCTGACGATCATGATCGTCGCCTACATGATCAAGTACCTGCTGATGGGCATGAGGACGGTCGTCTCGGCGATGAGTCAGATCCACCCGTCGCTGGAAGAGGCGGCGGAAAGCTCCGGCGCCTCGTGGCAGCGCAGCTTCTGCAACGTGACTCTGCCGCTGATCGCTCCGTCGATCGTGGCCGGGTGGTTCCTGATCTTCATGCCCAGCTTCTATGAGCTGACGATGTCCACGCTGCTGTATTCCACCGACACCAAGACGATCGGCTACGAGCTGTTCACCTATCAGACCTACCACAGCCAGCAGACGGCCGCGGCGATCGCGACGGGCATTCTGATCATGGTCGTCGTCGTCAACTGGATCCTCAACAAGCTCACCAAGGGCGAGTTCTCGATTTAAAAGGAGCGTGTCAAATGTCTTCCATCACTTTGACCGATGTGACCAAATCATACGGAAACGTGCAGGTCATCCAGAGCTTTACAGGGACGTTCGCCGACGGCGAGTTCGTCACGCTGCTGGGACCGTCCGGCTGCGGCAAGACGACGATGCTGCGCATGATCGCCGGCTTTGAAAAGCCTACGACCGGCGAGATCAAGATCGGCGACAGCGTCGTCAGCGGGCCGAATACCTTTGTGCCTCCTAACGAGCGCGGCATCGGCATGGTCTTTCAGTCCTACGCCGTGTGGCCGCACATGGACGTGTTCGACAACGTCGTGTACCCGCTCAAGATCCAGGGCGTCAAGCGTTCTGAGCGAAAAAAGCGCGTGCTTGAGGTGCTCGAAGCCGTGCACCTGTCGCAGTACGTCAAGCGGATGCCCAGCGAACTCTCCGGCGGTCAGCAGCAGCGCGTCGCGCTGGCTCGCGCGCTGGTAGGCGGTTCCAAGTTGCTGCTGCTCGACGAGCCTCTGAGCAATCTCGATGCCAAGCTGCGCGAGACGATGCGCTTTGAGATCAAAAATGTGCAGAAACAGTTTGGCGTCACGGTCGTCTACGTCACGCACGATCAGGGCGAGGCGATGGCCATGAGCGACCGCGTCATCGTCTTCAACAAGGGCGTCGTGCAGCAGATCGACTCGCCGATGGAGATCTACCGCCACCCGGCCAATCAGTTCGTCGCCGACTTTGTGGGCAAGATCAACTTTCTGCACGGCGTGGCGAACGAAGGCTCGATCGAGCTGGCGGGCGGCCAGCGCATGGCCTACTCCGGCGACCGGCGTGGTCCGGTGGTCGTGGCTGTGCGGCCTGAGAACATGGCGATGCGTTCCGACGGCGGCACGCTGCGCGGAACGCTGACGCACGCCTATTACCTCGGCGACACTAACGACTGCCGCGTCGATGTGGACGGCACCAGCCTGCGCGTGATCGGCGCGGGCAACACCTTCGGCCAGTTTGCGACCGGCGCGCCTGTGTGGCTGGATTTTGACGAATATCTCGTCTTCGAAGACGACGGCCAGGACCAGACGGCGATCCGCACATAAAATGGGGGGCCTGTACATGAAAAAGACTGTATCTGCGCTTGTTTTCTTTATACTGGCGTGCAGTGCCGTGTCGGCGGCTGTTTCCGGCGGGACCAACCTGCCCGGAGGAAAGTATCCAGCCTTTGCGCCGCATGCGGCTCCCGTTCCTCCGAGCGTCGATGAACGCCGCTCCATGGATGAGTATCGTCGGGACGTTGAACGCTACCGGCGTGAAGCGCATGAGTACATCGAAAAAGCCCAAAACGACATCCGCCGCATCCAGGAGGCCGCTAACGATGCGATTGAAAAGACAAACGACGTCGTGAACGCCTATAACCGCGAGGCTAAAAATTCATTGTAACTGATCATGATAAAAAATACCGAAAGCCGCTTTTCACTGGCGGTTTTCGGTATTTTTTGCTATGCTCTTGCGGCGTATCTTTGGGGGAATCACAGGAAAAATACAAAAAGCGGGGGATAGTATGACGCTGAGCGAGATGAGGATAGGAGAAGCGGCCGTCATTACCAGGGTCGGCGGCGAAGGGGCGCTGCGGCAGCATTTTCTGGACATGGGAGTCATTCCCGGCGCGGAGGTGACGATCGTCAAGTTCGCGCCGATGGGCGATCCCGTGGAGCTGATGATCCACGGCTACGAGCTGACGCTGCGGCTGGAAGACGCCGCGAAGATCGAGGTGGAGCCGGCGGCGCAGAGCGCGTCCCGCGAGGACTGGACGCCCAAAAAGCCGAAGACGGCGCACCCCGGCCTGGGCGAAGGCGGCAAATTCCACCCCAAGGGCAGCGGCACGCCGCTTCCGGACGGGACGACGCTGACGTTCGCGCTGGTAGGCAATCAGAACAGCGGCAAGACGACGCTGTTCAACCGCCTGACGGGCGCCAATCAGCATGTGGGCAACTTTCCCGGCGTGACGGTGGACCGCAAGGACGGCCCCATCCAGGGACACAAAAACACGCTGATCACTGACCTTCCCGGCATCTATTCGATGTCGCCGTACACCAGCGAGGAGATCGTGTCGCGCAACTTTGTCGTGTACGAGAAGCCGAAGGCCATCATCAACATCGTCGATGCTACGAACATCGAGCGCAACCTGTTTTTGACGATGCAGCTGCTGGAGATGGACGTGCCGATGGTGGTGGCGCTGAACATGATGGACGAAGTCACGGCCAACGGCGGCAGCATCGACGTGAACGCCATGGAGCGTCTGCTGGGCGTCCCCGTGGTGCCCATCTCTGCGGCAAAGAACGAGGGCGTGGCCGAGCTGGTCGATCACGCGCTGCACATCGCCCGCTATCAGGAGCGTCCGCTGCGTCAGGATTTCTGCGGCGAGAACGACCACGGCGGCGCGGTGCACCGCTGTCTACACGCCATCGCCCATCTGATCGAGGACCACGCGAAGAACACCGGCCTGCCGGTGCGCTTCGCTTCGAGCAAGGTCATCGAGGGAGACAGCCTCATCCTCTCGCAGCTGATGCTGGACCAGAACGAGACGGAAACGATGGAGCACATCATCGTGCAGATGGAGGCCGAGCGCGGCCTTGACCGCGCCGCGGCGATGGCCGACATGCGCTTCGATTTCATCCAGAAAGTCTGCGCAGAAACAGTCGTCAAGCCCAGGGAAAGCCGCGAGCGCCGGCGCAGCGAGCTGATCGACCGCTTCCTCACCGGCAAATACACCGCCATTCCCGCCTTCATCGGCATCATGGGACTGGTCTTCTGGCTGACGTTCAGCGTCATCGGTGCCTGGCTCCAGGATCAGCGGGGAGCAGGCCTCGAGACGCTCAGC
>JAGAYQ010000380.1 GCA_017940445.1 Pyramidobacter sp.
CCTGCCGCACGCCGGACGACATGGAAGCCGCCTGGAAAGAGCGCAAAACAGCCGCCTTCCTGACCGTTGAGAACGGCTCTGCGCTCGCTGGAAAGATCGAGCGCGTCCACACGCTGGCCGAACAGGGCGTGAGATGCATGACGCTCGTCTGGAACGGCGAAAACGAGATCGGCTCAGGACACACCACCGAGCACGGCCTGTCCGCCTTCGGCAAAGAAGTCATCCCGGAGATGGAAAAAGAGGGCATCCTCGTCGACGTGTCGCACCTCAACGATCCCGGCTTTGAAGACCTGTTCGCCGTCGCGAAAAAGCCCTTCGTCGCCACCCACTCCAACGCGCGCAGCGTCTGCTCGCACAAGCGCAACCTGACCGACGACATGATCCGCGAGATGGTCAAGCGCCACTGTCTGATCGGCCTGAACTATTTCGTCAAGTTCCTCGCCGACGACGGCAACGTGACGGGCCCCGAAAAGCTGATGAAGAACATCGAGCGTTTCTTCGAGCTGGGCGCCGAAAAGAACCTGGCGCTGGGTTCCGATTATGACGGCGCCAAGCTGCCGGACTTTTTGAACACGCCGGCCAAAGCCGCCGCGCTCTACGGCACTTTCCGCGACTTCGGCCTGAGCGAAGAACAGGCCGAGGGCATCATGTTCCGCAACGCACAGCGCTTCTTTAAAGACAATCTGTAACGCTCACTCAAAAACACGGGCCGCCCGTGCCGGAAAAACTTTCCGGTGCAGGCGGCCCGATTTTTGTTCCACGAAGAACGCTTATTTTTTCTCCATCGTCTGGTTCTTGATCTGCTTGGTGGGGATCTCGCGGATCAGGTCTTTCGACTTGCCGGCGCGCAGCAGGTAGCTGTCGGTGCCGTGTCCGAGCATGGCGACGAGGCGGCGGCTGACGTCCATCGCGGCGTCGAGGTCGATGCCGGTTTTCACGCCCATCTCGTCGAGCATGTGGATGACGTCTTCGCTGGCGACGTTGCCGGCCGCGCCGGGCACGAAGGGGCAGCCGCCCACGCCGGCGAACGACGTGTCAAAACGCGTGAAGCCGGCCTGCATGCCCGCGAGGATGTTGGCAACGCCGAGGCCGCGGGTGTTGTGGAAGTGCAGCCACCAGGTGACCTGGGGATACTCCTTCGCCATCTGCTCGCACATGCCGTACACCTGTGAGGGGAAGGCCACGCCCGAAGCGTCGGAAAGCGAGATCTCCGTCACGCCGACGGCCAGATAGGCGTCGACGATCTCTTTCACGTCGCTGAGGGGGATCTCCTTGTCCCACGGGGAGCCGAACGCCATCGAGATGGAGCCGCTGATGCCCACTCCGTCGGCCTTGGCCGCATCGCAGCAGGCGCCGAAGCCGGCGACGCTCTCGGCAGGCGTGCGGTTGAGGTTGGCGAGGTTGTGCGCCTTGCTGGCCGACACGTTCAGCTTGACTTTTTTGCAGCCGCAGGCAACGGCGCGCTCAACGCCCTTGAGGTTGGCGATCAGGGCGCGGTATTCAACGCCGGGCACGGGCGTGAGGGCTTTGAACACGTCGTCGGTGTTGGCCATCTGAGGCACGGCCTTGGGGCTGACGAACGAGCCCACTTCGATGACGGGGAAGCCGGCTTTGGCAGAGGCGTTGATCAGCTCAACTTTCTCCTCGACGGTGAAGATCTTTTTCTCATTCTGAAGGCCGTCGCGGGGCCCAACCTCGCACAGCGTCACTTCTTTGACAAAATCCATCATGATGAATCCCTCCCGAATAGAATAAAAGCGCGGATCATTTCTCAGAATCGAAAAACATCCGCGCTCATTATAGCAAACTCAATCAAAATTCTAAAATATAAAAATATCTTTCATATGTTGGAATCTAAGCGTCGGTGTTCAGATGAAATTTGAACAGGTCGGGACGTGAATAATGTCCTGTGGGGTCAAAATCCATACGCCAGAGCGTGACCATGTCCATATCAAGGTCAGCGTATACGATATCGACATCGCCGTATACCGGACCAACAACAAAGTTCCCGTCTGGAGCAACAACACTGCTGCCCCCCGGACAGATTACCTCATTCGGATAAGCTTCAGCATCGATCTCGTAATTCATTCCCGCCCCTTGATACATGCTCTTCGTCACGTAGTGATTAGCTGAGATTACAAAACATCTACCCTCAAAGGCGATATGCCGCATGCAACACTGCCATACCTCGTTGCTACCCATAGTTGGCGCCAGATGAATAGTGACGCCTTGCTGATACATCGTCATTCTCGCCAGCGGCATCAAGTTTTCCCAACAGCACAAAGCTCCCATTGGTCCCCAGGGAGTGTCAACCGCCTTCAGTGTATCTGCGCAACCTTCACCCCACAAACAACGCTCCATACCAGTAGGTTTCACCTTGCGATGCTTGCCAAGGAGCGTCCCGTCTGGAGCAAAATAAGCATAGCCGCAATACAGTGTGTAGTTAACCGCATCTCTTTCAGCATAGCCAACTCCTGCGTAAACCCCCGCTGCTTTGACGGCAGTAGCAATGCGCTCTGTATCAGCACTAGGAACAATTATAGCGTTGTCGTACAGGCGTTTCCAGTCTTCTCGTCCTTTTTGAGGACGCTTGCCTGGGACTGTGCCGAAAGACAGACCACGCGGATAACCAGAGATGTATGACTCGGGAAAAACGACCAGCTGAGCTCCGCCTTGTGCAGCTTTTTTGATGAGCGCGCAGACCTTGTCGATCGTCTTCTCTTTATTAAAGAAAACAGGGGCGGCCTGAATGACCGCAACCCTGCATTTTTTCTGGAGATCTTTCATTGATTAATGCTTACTGACGGAAGAACACGAACAGCACCACGATCGGCACGACCATCAGGGCGAAGCCGAGGCCGGTGGCGGCCATCACGCCCATCGTCATAGCGATCATCGGCAGCAGCGCGGGCATGGAGCCGTAGACAGGAGCCCACAGCGAGTTGCCGATAGCCAGCGTGTCGGCCGCGTCGGTCTGGCTGTTGGGGTCGACGCAGCGGATCAGCGCCAGTCCGGTGGGGACGGAGCCGGTAGCCGCGCCGAAGAGGCCGATGTACTTCTCGAACCAGTTGGTGCGGTGGAACTTCTTCGACAGGTACTGGCACAGAAGAGCGGTAAGCAGAACGATGACAGCGCTCATGACGAGGATGGGAACGATCAGCACGGTGATGAGCTTGAGGTTGATCGTGGCGACGGCGGAGACGATCGTGATCTCAAGGCCAAGGCCGGAAATGGTGTTGATCGTGC
>JAGAYQ010000381.1 GCA_017940445.1 Pyramidobacter sp.
CGGCATCGGCGCGCGCCCCGACCGAGTGGGGCTGGTGTCTGACGGAGACGGCGCGGTCACGGCCGTGGCCGTGGCAATGAAACTGGGCGCGATGGCCCAAAAAGGCGACCGGCTGGCCGGCGATGTGTTCGTGTCGACGCATATCTGCCCCAACGCGCCGACGCGCCCGCACGACCCTGTGCCGTTCATGGGGTCGCCCATCAACATGACCATCTCCAACCGCGAGGAAATGGGGGAGGAGCTCGACGCCGTGCTGTCGATCGACACCACGCGCGGCAACCGCATCATCAACGCGCGCGGCTTTGCCATTTCGCCCACTGTGGTGCAAGGCTGGATCCTGCGCGTCAGCGAAGACCTGCTGGAGCTGATGGGTTATGTGACCGGCGAAGCGCCCAAGACCTTCCCGCTGACGATGACCGACATCACGCCCTATGGCAACGGGCTGTATCACATGAACAGCATTTTGCAGCCCTGCACGGCCACAAAAGCCCCGGTGGTGGGCGTGGCGCTGACGGCGCAGACCGTGGTGCCCGGCTGCGGCACAGGCTGCTGCCAGCCTGCCGACATCGAAGCCGCGGTGCGCTTCTGCATCGAAGCGGCCAAAGCCTTCGGCGAGGACAAGTGCCGCTTCTATGACCCCGCCGAATTCGACCTGGCCGTGCGCCGCTACGGCGCCATGACCGCGCTGCAAGGCTTCGGCGCCCTGCCGCCGCAGGACTGAGCCAAAGGGGCACACCATGACGTTGAAAGTCGGCACAGTCACGATAGGGCAGGCGCCCCGCGTCGATGTCACGCCTGATTTGAAGCAGATCCTCGGCAGCGGCATCGAGCTGGTGGAAGCGGGCGCTCTAGACGGTCTCAGCCGCGAGCGCATCGCCGCCATGGCCCCGCGCGAAGGCGATTACGTGCTGGTGACGCGCCTGGCAAACGGCGAATCCGTCACCATCTGCGAACGCGAAGTGACGCCGCTGGTGCGGCAAAAGATCGCCGCGCACTTTGAAAGCGGCATCCAGGCGGTGCTGCTGCTGTGTACGGGCGAGTTTCCCGATTTTTCCGGCGCCGGGCTGCTGCTTGAACCGCGCCGCGTGCTGTTCAACATGGTGCGGGCGGTGCTGCCGCCGCGCGCGCGGCTGGGCATCTTTTCCCCTGACGCGGCGCAGACGGAGCGGTCGGCCAAGCGCTGGTCGGCCCTGACGCCAAACGTGCGCTCCGTGGCCGCTTCGCCTTACGTCTCGCCGGATGAAAGCGTGCCCGCGGCCGCGGAAGAGCTGGCCCGCTGGGGCGCCGACGCTGTTGTGATGGACTGCATCGGCTACTCGCTGGCGATGAAGGCACAGGCGCGCCGCATTCTCGGCCGTCCTGTCATCGTCGCGAGGTCGGTGGCCGCGAGGATGCTGGCCGAACTGGTGTAAGGACACCGAAAACACAAAATGGCCGCTTGGCACTTCCCGTTGTCGGAAAAAACGCCAAGCGGCCGTTTTCTGTGTTTTGACACGCGAGCTGGATTCCTTCCTCGATGCTGGCTGCTATGGTAACGGTTGACGTGGAAGAGTATTCCCGCACGTACTTCCAGGAACAGGGCAAAGTGACATGTCTTTTGCCGGCGGAGCGAGCTGTGTGCGCTGAAAATCCGCGATCTGGAATGGACGGCAGGAAAAGACGGTAAGGAGGTTCTGCTGATCCGAATCGGGCATTCCAAGAATGATCCTGAGGGGCAGAAGGCCCTGACCAAGGCGTTTTTTCATACGGACGATCCCCGCTTTGATCCCCTGATCCTGACCCGGGGCTGGCTGGAGTTTCTGCCGGGAGCGGCACCTGACTCCCCGCTTTTCCGGGGGATTCGTACTTCCGGGATGATCCAGGACACACCGCTGGAAGTCTCTACCGTGCGCCAGATTTTGCAGCGGGCTGAAAAGCTGGCAGGGATTTCCGGGCTGTCGCCGCATTCGCTGCGGGCTGGGTTCGTGACGGAGGCTATCCGGCAGGGACGCTCTGAGCGGAGTATCATGAACCAGACCGGGCATTCGAGCTATGAGGCTATGCGGCAGTATTTCCGGAGGGAGAACGCCGTCGATGACAATGCCGCGCAGGGGCTGATGTGAGTAAGCGTGCCGCAATCCCTCTAAGAATATTCAGGTTGTATTACTGCGTTAAATAAAAGCTTTCTGGATGTGTATATCAGACATTCTTACTAGACACTATTTAATAGAAATGGTAAACTCATAGCAGACCAACAAAAAGTATTCTTTTTATGGGTGGTGAAGCTGCATGAGAGTGCAACTGACGCGGCAGAACATTATTGAGCGGGACGCGGGAGCCCGACTGGTGCGGAATCTCATCACCCGTCCGGCGGATACCTTCATAATAAACCTGGAACATTACGGCATCCTGATCGTTGACCGCGCAGCTGTGCCCAACGACGGTTCCCTTATGCTCATGTCGTCAGAGAACGGGTTCAGATTACAAAGAGCTACGAAGCCGGGCATTCCCACAAAGGACCTGTGGGGTGTCGTGACGTGGCACATCAGGAGGCCCTGATATGGCTCGCCTGCTAGGTCTGGCCGACGCCAACAACTTCTTTGTCTCCTGCGAGCGCGTCTTCCGCCCGGAACTTGAGCGCCGTCCTGTCGTCGTTCTCTCAAACAACGACGGCTGCATCATTGCCAGGTCAAACGAAGCCAAGGCGATGGGGATCCCTATGGGAGCCCCGATGTTCCAGTATGAGGCGTTCTGCAAAAAACACGGCGTGACCGTCTTCTCCGGCAACATGGCGCTGTACCGGGACATGTCATCCCGAGTCCTCAAAGCGCTGCGGCGGTTCTCGGATGTTGTTGAGCCGTACTCGATCGACGAATCGTTCTTCAATCTCTCGATCGCCTCAATCGAAGACCCGGAAGACTACTGTATCAATATCCGCAGGACGATCCTCCGCAGCACAGGCATTCCCGTTTCCATAGGCATCTCGACGACGAAGACGCTCTGCAAGCTCGGTTCTGAGATCGCCAAAGAGCAGGGCAAACGTGATCCCAATGCCACCGGCGTTCATTTCCTCTCCGCGATGGCAGCGGTCAGTCTCTTTCACACGCTGCCGGTCTCGGAGATATGGGGCATCGGCGGACGCACAGCGCAGAGCCTCAAGAGATTCGGGATCACGACCGTTGAGCGGCTGCTGCAAAAGGACGAGGACTGGGTACGCAAGTACATGTCTATCCGTGGTGTGCGCACCGTCCGCGAGCTGCGCGGCATCTCCTGTTTTCCTCTCGAAGAAGAAGAGCCGCCGCAGAAATCCATGATGGTCTCTTCGTCCTTCGGGCAAAAACTCAGGGACTATGAGCCGATAAAGGACGCTGTTGTGAAGCACGCCGCCGAGGGCGCGTTCCGGCTGCGGCATGAAGGACTCCGTGCCGGCGTCGTCGGCTGCCATTTAAGAACGAGTTATTTCACGCAGTCTGTCGTCGTCGGGGACTATTCAGTCCCTTTGAATCCGCC
>JAGAYQ010000382.1 GCA_017940445.1 Pyramidobacter sp.
CATGGTGCACATGAACGGAAAACTCGCCATGGATATTCACGGCTCGGCGGAAATGGTAAAGCAGTTCAGCGCCTTTACCGCAGGCGTCAAAGCCTCTCATCACATGAACGGTCAGCAGGTCATCACCGTGGACGGTGACAAGGCGGAGAATGTTCACTATTGCCGCGCCGCGCTGCTGGTAACGCAGAACGGCAAAGATGTGATCGTCGATAATTACATCCGCTACACCGACCAACTGGTGAAGCAAGACGGCGTATGGCGCATCGCCGAACGCGACCAGTATTTTCTCATGACGGAGAGCCGGCCGCTGCTGGGGTAAAAGCGGGGCAAGGGAAGGAGGATCTGCCATGAGTATTTTTGAAGATCTGAAAAACGGTCAGTCATACGACATCCGCGACCCGCAGTATGTGAAGGAAGCGCACAGCGAGATAGCCCGCTGCCGGCATCTGTGCTGGCAGATCAACGGCACCGATCCGGATGACCGCGAGACGATCGCACGCCTTGAGGGAGATCTGCTGGGCGGTCTGCCGCACAACACGTTTTTGACGCCGCCGTTTCAGGTCGATGTCGGCTGCCGGCTGCGGCTCGGCGAAAACGTCTTTGCCAATCACGGACTGACAGTCATGTCCATCGGCACGATCACGATCGAAGACGGCGTCATGCTGGGTCCCGAGGTCGCCCTGCTGACGGTCAACCACGAGCCGGAGAACATCCGCGTCATCAAGACGAAGGAGATCCGCATCAAGAAGAACGCCTGGATCGGCGCTCGCGTCTGCATCCTGCCCGGCGTCACCATCGGCGAGAACGCCATCGTCGGCACGGGATCGGTCGTCACCAAAGACGTGCCAGATAACTGCGTCGCCGTGGGCAATCCCGCCCGCGTCGTCAAGCAGCTGTGATCTGCTCCTTGCACCTGGAGCGCACTTCAATGGTACAATAACTGCGGCCTTCAAGGTCTGAATCCGTTTTTTTCACAGAGGAGTGAACGTTATTATGAAAAGACTTTTCACCGCGCTCGTTCTGAGCGTCCTGGCCGCATCGTGCGCGTTTGCCGCGCCAAAGGGAAAGACTCTCGTTGCCGTGTTCTCGAAGACCGGCGAGCAGTACGCCGTCGGCACGATCGCCGAGGGCAACACGATGATCGTCGCCAAGATGATCGCGCAGGCGACAGGCGCCGACCTGTTCGAGATCCGTCCGGCCAAGCCCTATCCTGAGGGCTACACCGTCACGACCGAGATCGCCAAGAAGGAGCTGAACGCGAACGTCCGCCCCGCGCTGGCCGAGGACAAGGACGTGAGAGAATATGACACTGTGTTTCTGGGCTACCCGATCTGGTGGGGCGAGCCGCCGATGGCTGTGCTGACCTGGCTTGAAGCGCACGACTTCAAGGGCAAAACGGTGATCCCGTTTGCCACGCACGAGGGCAGCGGCATGGGCCGCAGCGAGCGCACACTCAAACAAACGCTGCCCGGCGCCAATTTCCGCACGTCTCTCGCCCTGCGCGGCGCCACCGCCCAGAACGACCGTCCCGCCGCGAAAAAGGCCGTCGACAAGTGGCTGACGGGACTGGGATTTTAGATTTTTCGAACATAAATTCGCCGCATAAAAAAGCTCCGTCCCGCCATCGAACGCATGGCAGGACGGAGCTTTTTCGTTTACGATAAAATTTCAAGCGCGCGCTATTCCGCGCCAATGTCCTTGTAGAACGCTTCCGGATGTTTCTTGAACAGGTACAGGGCCAGCGTGCCGCAGCCGGTGCCGCCCAGCAGACCGGCGATGATGTAGGTCAGATTTCCGTGTCCCAGCAGATAGCCGCCCATTCCCGCGACGGCGTATCCATAGGCGACGATGGTGGCGATGCAGAGCAGCGTGACGATCGGTCTCATGCTCATTCTCCTTCGCAGATAAAATTTGTGCGCTGATATTGTAGCAGTTTTTTGCCTTTTTGTGTCGTGATGCTCGCGAACGTGATACAATAAGCAAATAGTGCATGATTTGCTTTTCAGCGCGGGATAATTATTATAGTGATAATTTGCGCCGTGAGGCGAACACTGGTTGTATACAGCTGAACAAATAAGGAGATGTCCCTGATGTCAGAAAAAAGAACTCTGCCGACGCTCGATCTGAAACGGCATTACGCGAAGATCAAGGACGAGATCGCCGAGGCGATCCGCGGCGTCGTCGAGAGCCAGTATTTTGTGCTCGGTCCCGAGGTGAAGGCTTTTGAAACTGAGGCGGCCCGCTATCTTGAAGTGAAGCACG
>JAGAYQ010000040.1 GCA_017940445.1 Pyramidobacter sp.
CAGTCCGAGGATGACGTAGGCCAGGGCCGTTTTTGCGCCGAAGACGCCCGTCAGCAGGACGAGACTGCCGAGGTCGACCATCGGCGACGAGATCAGGAATGAGAAGGTCACGCCCAGCGGCAGGCCCGCGCTGGTGAAGCCCATGAAGATAGGGATCGAAGAGCACGAGCAGAACGGCGTGACCGTCCCGAGCAGCGCCGCGATGACGTTCGCGGCAAGCCCTCGGAAGCGGCCCATGATCCTGCGGCTCCGCTCGGGCGGGAAATAGCTCTGTACAAATGAGATGCTGAAGATCAGCACGCACAGCAGGACTGTGATCTTGACCGTATCGTAAAGAAAAAAGTTCACGCTGGCGCCGAACTTTCCCTGGACGTCGATCCCGGCTGCCGAAAGCCCCTGGGCGATCAGCGCGTTCAGCCATTTCATGCCCAGGACCTGATCCTGAATCACTTTCCACATGAAAAAATCATTCCTCTCTGCACAAGCATGTTTTTCGCATCGATCGTCCGCGATCGATGCGTCGACGCTGAATCTATCGAATCATTGAAATTTTTCTATTTTAAGCCGTTTTTTATTGCCGGCGGGTCCTTTCGCCGGCATGTGATTATTCGGCGCTGCGGTGGCAAATGCAGTCGGCTTTCGGCTGAAACATCGTTCCGAGCGTGGTGAGCATCTGATCGAGAGCAGGACGGTTGAGCGAGTAAAACGTGTTCTTGCCTTCCCTGCGGTCGAGGACGATCCCGGCTTCTGTCAGGACTTTCATGTCATGCGAAAGCGTCGGCTGGGTGATGCGGAAGGATTCCAGGATGACGCAGGCGCACAGTTCGCCGCAGGAAAGCATGTCCACGATGCGCAGTCTCTTGGGATCGGAGATTGCTTTCAGCATCTTGGACACATCAATGTACACCTTTTCCATGAGCCGCCCTCCCATCGAAGTTTTTCTATGAGAGATTCTAATGCACAGATAGAAAAATGTCAATGTATTGTTTGAAAATTTTTTCGTGATTTTTGTGAAATAACTGACTTGACAGGAGATAAGCAGGCTTGTATGATGTGAATCGTCAATATTGTATACAAACTTATGCTTGCCATAGAACATGCCCTCGCCGTGAAATGCTCAGAGACTGACGTTTTAAATATGGATTTAAAAAGCCGTCAGGCGGCCGCAATTCTGTCAGTCAGAAAAATTTGTATACGAATTGAGCCGAACGGCGCTTTGGCGCGCGCAAAAATCTTATGCGCTGACCACCCCAAAAAAACAAGATCACCGTTATAATGAGGGAACAATCTTCTCATTGTGCAAGGGGGTTTTGTAAGGGATGATCGACCTCAACGTTTTATGCGGCATGAAAGGCAAGAGCGTGATGGTGACAGGCGCCACATCAGGACTGGGCGCCGGCATCGCGAAATTTTTTGCCTCAGCGGGGGTAAGAGTGATGGGACTGGGCCGCAATGAGCGGGCCGGTCAGGCGGTGGTCGACGAGATCACGGCTGCCGGCGGTGACGCCGTTTTTCAGAAGTGCGACGTCACAAAGATGGCCGACTGCGTTGCGGCAGCAGAAGCGGCGCAGAAGCGCTTCGGGCGTATCGACTGCCTCGTCAACTGCGCCGGCGACACCCGGCGCCGTACGGTGGAAGACCTGATGGAAGATGAATGGGACACGGTCATCGACGCGACGCTGAAAGGCGTGTACATGATGTGTCACTGTGTCGTGCCCTACATGAAGAAGCAGGGCGGCGGCAAGATCGTCAACATCGGCTCCGGCTGGGCGCTCAAGGGCGGTGATCACGCCGTGGCCTACTGCGCGTCCAAGGGCGGCGTCTGGAACATGACGCGCGCGCTGGCGATCGACTGCGGTCCGCACAACATCAACGTCAACTGCGTCTGCCCGGGCGACTGCGATACGCCGATGCTCAAAAAGGAATGCGAGCAGCTGGGCGGCGTCTATGACGACGAGTTCAAGGCCTCGTGCGCCGTGCGTCCGATCGCCCGGCTCGGCAGGCCCGAGGACGTGGCGATGTGCGTCTTCTTCCTGTGCAGCGGCATGTCACCGTGGGTCACGGGCTCGGCGCTGGTCGTCGACGGCGGCGGCATCGCCTAGAAATAATTATTTCGCACTTTAAGCGCCGCTTTTTTAAGCGGCGCTGTTTTTCAGGAGGTCATTATGTCGAACAGGAATTATCCGTATATCCCCAACTCCGATCCGGCGATCCGCGAAGAGATGCTGCGCTTCGTCGGCGCGGATTCGGTGGATGAGCTGATCGAGCGCAATATCCCGCGCGAGCTGCTGCTCAAGCGTCCCATGGCGCTGCCCCGGCCGCTGACGGATGAGTGCGGTCTGGTGCGCCATGTGTCGGGCATCCTCAATAAAAATGTCACGGCGAACGAGACGATCAGCTTTCTCGGCGCGGGCTGCTACAACCGTTACGTTCCCGCTCTCGTGGACGAGGTGATCGGGCGCTCGGAATTCCTTTCGGCATACGCCGGCGAGCCGTATGAGGATCACGGCCGCTTCCAGGCCTGCTTTGAATATGAGAGCATGATGGCCGAGCTGCTCGACTGCGACGTGGTCAACGTGCCCAACTACGACGGCTCGCAGGCGGCCGGCACGGCGCTGAGGATGGCCACGCGCGTCACAAAGCGCGACGAGGTGCTCATCCCCGCGACGCTTTCGCCCGATGTGACGCGCGCTGTGAAGACGTATCTGTCGCCCGACGTGAGCGTGAACACCATCGCTTATGACCGGGCAAGCGGCCGCCTTGACCTGAACGACCTGAAAGCGAAGCTCGGCGAAAAGACCGCGGCGGTAATGCTCGCCAATCCCAACTTCTTCGGCGTCGTTGAAGAAGACGCGCAGGCAGTCGCCGACCTGGCCCGCAAAGCCGGCGCGCTGTTTGTCGTCTATGCCGAGCCGTCCAGTCTGGGCGTGATGAAGCCGCCGTTTCAGTACGGGGCCGACCTTGCCTGCGGCGACATCCAGGCTCTCGGCGTGCATATGAATTACGGCGGCGGCGTGGGCGGCTACATCGGCGCCAAGGACCGTCCCGAGATCGTCAGCGAATATCCGTCGCGCCTGTTCGGTCTTGCGCCGACCAGCCATGGAGAATGGGGCTTCGGCGACGTGATGTGGGAGCGCACTTCGTTTGCCGTGCGCGATCACGCCAAGGAATTTGTCGGCACGCACGCAGCGCTGTGGAGCATCGCTGCCGCCGTGTACCTGAGCAGCCTTGGCCCTCAGGGGATGCGCGAGCTGGGCGCGACGATCGCGCAGAGAACGGCTCTGCTGCGCTCGCGCCTGAACGACATCCCCGGCGTGGACGCTCGTCCTCTGAGCGGCGCGGCGTGGCAGGAGTTTGCCGTGAGATTTAAGAACAAGACTGTGGCCGAGGTCAACGCCGCGCTGCTGAAAAAAGGCATCCTCGGCGGCTTCGACCTCAGCGCCGCCTATCCCGAGCTGGGACAGTGCGCGCTGTACTGCGTCAGCGAACGCACTACGGAAGACGACATCGGCGCTCTGGTTCTCGCCCTGCGCGAGATCTGCGCCTAGCGGAAGGAGGAACACGCCATGGATACCATCGCACAGAACCGCGACACCCGTCTGGACCGCTTTCATCAGGCCAGCTGGAACGAACCCGTCATTTACGAACTGAGCAAGCCCGGCGAGCGCGGCGTCCTCGTTCCGCAGCTGCCGTCCGAAACGGTCGCTGCAGCCGGCGAATTCGGCGAGCTGCCTTCAGGCATGCTCCGCGCACAGGCGCCCGATCTGCCGGAGATCGGCCAGCCGCAGCTGGCGCGCCACTACAATCACCTTTCTCAGGAAAATCTGGGCGTTGACAGCAACATCGACATCGGTCAGGGCACCTGCACGATGAAGTACAGCCCCAAGGTCAACGACCGCCTGGCCAGCTGCCCCAAGCTGGCCGACATGCATCCGTATCAGCCCGACTGCACCGCGCAGGGCATCCTCGAGATCATCTGGCGTCTCGGCGGGCTGTTCAAGGAGATCTCCGGCCTGGATCATTTCAGCATCCAGCCCGGCGGCGGCGCGCACGGCATCCTTGCCATGGCGTCGGTCGTCCGCGCCTACTGGGCTGACAAGGGCGAGTCGGACCGCGACACGATCGTGACGACGTTTTTCTCGCATCCGGCAGATGCTGCCTGCCCGATCGTCAAGGGCTACAAGGCGATCGTCCTGCCGCCCGATGCTGAGGGACTGCCTGATCTGGAAGCGTTCAAGGCCGCGCTGAAGACCGGCAGGATCGCCGCGATCTTCATGACCAATCCTGAAGACACCGGCATTTTCAACCGCCGCATCGCCGAGTTCACGCGCCTTGCACACGAGGCGGGGGCGCTCTGCTGCTACGACCAGGCCAACGCAAACGGCCTGCTCGGCATCACCCGCGCCGCTGAGGCGGATTTCGACATGTCGTTCTTCAATTTGCACAAGACGTTCTCGTCGCCGCACGGCTGCGGCGGCCCCGCCGTCGGCCTTGTCGCCTGCCGCAGTGCGCTGCGGGCGTACATGCCGGCGCCGCTGGTCGAGCATGATGAAAAGCGCGGCTATTATCTCGATTTCGACCTGCCGAAAAGCTGCGGCAAGGTCAAGTCATTCTGGGGCGTCGCTCCTGTCGCCGTGCGCGCTTATGCCTGGATCATGAGCCTCGGTGCGGACGGCCTGAAAACGGCCTCCGAGACGGCGATCCTCAACAACGCCTACTGCATGAAGAAGATCCTCGCCATCCCCGGCGCGTCGATCTGCTTCCCGGAGCATCAGCCGCGCGTTGAGCAGGCCCGTTACAGCTGGGAAGGCCTGAAAAAGGATACCGGCTTCGGCACCGCCGACGTGCAGCGCCGCATCGCCGATTTCGGCACGCACTACTGGTCCAGCCACGAGCCCTGGGTCATCCCCGAGCCGTTCACGATCGAGCCGAGCGAAAGCTATTCTAAGGCCGATCTCGATGCTTACTGCGCCGTGCTTGCCCAGATCGCGCGCGAGTGCCGCGAGCAGCCCGAGCTGATCAAGGGCGCGCCGCACAACAGCACCGTGCACCACATCAGCCATGACTACTTCGACGATCCCGCCAAATGGGCGCTGTCGTGGCGCAACTACCGGCAGAAATACGACGGCTACTTCCAGCCGAAGAAAAAATAATGCCGTTTGCCGTCGGCATCCTCGTCAATCCTGTCGCCGGCATGGGCGGTTCAGTCGGCCTCAAGGGATCTGACGGAGCGGAGACACTGCGCTGTGCCCGTGAGCGCGGCGCGGTGCCGCACGCGGCAGAGAAAATGGCCCGTGCGCTCGCAGCCGCGCTGCCGGATATGGACGCGCGCTTTCTCACCGCAGGCGGACCGATGGGCGAAGAGGTGCTCGCCGCTTGCGGCCTTCCTTACAAGGCCGTTTACAGCCCTGCGGGCGAAACGACAGGCGAAGACACAGTCCGTGCGGTGCGCGCCATGCGCGATTCGGGCGCGGAGCTGATCGTCTTCGCCGGCGGCGACGGCACGGCCCGCGACGTGTGCGCCGCTCTTGGTGATGAAGAAATTCCCGTGCTCGGCGTGCCGGCCGGCGTGAAGATCCATTCCGCCGTCTATGCCGTCACGCCGGAGCGTGCCGGGCAGCTCCTGTCCCGCATCGTCTCGGGCGAAGCGCGCGAGACGGCCGAGGCCGAAGTGATGGACATCGACGAAGACGCGTTCCGGGCCGGACGCGTATCTGCCCGGCTGTACGGCTATCTGCGCGTGCCGCTTGACCGCACGCGCATGCAGAACCGCAAATCCGGCGGCAGCAGCAGCGACGCGCGCGACGTTTCCGCCATCGGGACCTGGCTGGCGCACGAGATGAAGCCCGGACGTCTCTACCTGATCGGCGCGGGGACGACCACGCGCGCCGTGATGGAGGCCCTTGGCCTGCGCGGCACGCTGCTCGGCGTCGACGCCGTCAAAGACGGCCGGCTGATCGCCGCCGACTGTACCGAGTGCGACCTGCTGCGTCTGATCGAGCCGGGAAACACCAGCGCTGTCCTCTCCGTCATCGGCGGACAGGGGCACATCCTCGGCCGCGGCAGCCAGCAGTTCAGTCCTGCCGTGCTGCGGGCTCTCGGCCCTAAAAATCTGATCGTTGCTGCCGCGCCCGCCAAGCTCGACGCCCTTTTTCCGTCTCCGCTGCGCGTCGATACCGGCGATCCGCAGCTCGACGCCGAACTGTGCGGCTACATCCCCGTCGTTACCGGCTGGGCCGCCAGCCGCATGGCCCGCGTGGAACGCTGAGACAGAATCCGTTTTTCGCGGTACAATACGCACACCCCATACTACAGGAGGAAAACACAATGGCACATTATGAAGAACTGAAAGGCAAGCGCGTCATGGTCACAGGCGCGGCCAGCGGCATCGGCCTGGCGACCGCGCAGAGATTTGCGAACGAGGGCGCGCGCGTCTTCATCGTCGATTACAACAAAAAGGCCCTCGAGGCCACGCAGGCGGCTCATCCCGAATTCGCCGGCTTCTCTGCCGCCGATGTTTCGAACGAGGCCGACGTGAAAGCGGCCTTTGAGCAGATGGACCGGGAGCTGGGCGGCATCGACGTGCTCATCTCCAATGCCGGCATTTCGATCAGAAGCGACGCGCTCGACATCCCCTATGACCAGTGGAAGAAGGTCATGGACATCAACCTCGGCGGCATGTTCCTCTGCGCCAGGGAGGCCGGCCGCCGCATGAAGGCTCAGGGAAGCGGCGTCATCCTCATGACCGCCTCCACCAACGGCACAGAAGGCCACCGCTGGTATGCCGACTACAACGCCAGCAAGGCCGGCGTCATCCTCCTCACCAAGACCCTGGCCCTTGAACTGGCCCCGGCCGTGCGCGTCAACTGCGTGTGCCCCGGCTACGTCCTCACACCCATGCAGCGCGCCGAGTACACCGATGAGATGCTCGCCAAAGTCAACGAAGGCATCCCCATGAAGCGCCACGCCGAGCCCGAAGAGATCGGCGCCCTCTACGCCTTTTTGGCCTCCGACGACGCCAAGTACATCACCGGCGCCGACGTGCGCATCGACGGCGGAGAGACCGCGGGGCTGTACGCTTAATCTTAATCTGTCTTGTTGAAAAAATGAGGCCGGACGTCCGCAGCTGATGCGAACGTCCGGCCTTTTTTGCGCCAAGGAGAGATACCGCAGCGCTATATCTGCTTATTCTTTGCGGCTATTCGACTTTTCCGTTCTATGAGCGTATGATTTTGTTGCTGTATATGCGGCAGCAAATCTGCAATAAAGGACTGATCCCAGATGAAAGTGATATGTGCTGTACTGGCTCTGACCGCGCTATTCTGCGCGGCTGCGGCCGCTGAGACCGGCGGCGACCATAAGGACATCGTGACGATGACGATCGGCGGGAGCGAGCATCAGCTTTGGCTCGAAGACAACGCTACGGCCCGCACGTTTGCGGCTATGCTGCCGCTGTCAACGAAGATGAGCGAGCTGAACGGCAACGAGAAATACGTCTACCTCGACACGGCGCTGCCCGCATCGCCGCAAAGAGTGCGCCGCGTCAGCGCCGGCGACGTGATGCTGTACGGCAGCAGCTGTCTCGTCGTTTTCTACAAGAGCTTCGACACGCCCTTTTCCTACACGCGCATCGGCCGTGTTGCCGATCCAGACGCCCTGGCGAGGCTGGAACGTGCGGGAGCTGTGAACGTGCAATTTGCGCTCAAACGATCGCGTCCTTGACTTCGAGCCAGCTCCAAGGTGTATGATCTATACTCGATCACCCCGAAAGGAGCGATGCGGTTGAAACGAATCTGGATCTTCGCTGCGGCTTGGCTGGCGCTGGGCTCTTCGTGCGCAGCCGCGGACGAAACACACGGGAGGAAAACGACAATGGATGAAAAAATCGTGCAGACGGCGGGCCGTCAGGCGCTGGGCGAGTTCGCGCCCATGTTTGCGCACCTCAACGACGACGTGCTCTTCGGCGAAG
>JAGAYQ010000041.1 GCA_017940445.1 Pyramidobacter sp.
ATCCACGGCAGCGGACTGCCCGGCGCACTGGCCTGCGGCTTCGTGATCGAGATCGGCGGCAAGAAGATCTATCACGCCGGCGATACCGCCTATTACAGCGACATGGCCCTTCTGGCCGATGAAAAGCTCGACGCCGCGCTGCTGCCCATCGGCGACTTCTACACGATGGGACCGGCCGACGCCGCCCGCGCCGCCAAAGTCATCGGCGCCAAGGTGACCGTCCCCATGCACTATAACACCTTCCCGCCCATCAAGCAGGACCCCGCTGCCTTCGCTGCGCTCTGCGAGGGGAGCAACAAAGTCGTGGTTCTCGCCCCCGGCGAGAGCGTGGAGCTGTAGACCATTATCAATACGAGCCGCCGATTGGAATAAATTTCCGACGGCAGCTCGTTTTTTTGTCCAAGTGTTCCACGCAGAACCTGATCTGACGCTCCTGTGGAAAACTCCATTCGAAAAATTCGTAATTCCGACAATGCACTTTTGGAACTTTTGGGGTATACTTTTGACACAGCAGAAAAAACAGCACATGATCGGGACTGGCCGATCGGCTTCCCGTTATCAGAAAGGAATGATGACCATGAAACTGACGCGCATGATGATGACTTCGCTCCTGATGGGCTCTTTTATCTTCTCTACGCCTCTCGCTGTTTTGGCGGCGCCGCAGCCGCCGAAGCAGTCGGCCCGCAAGCCATCCGCCAGACCTCAGAAGCCCGCACCTCAGCCCCACAAGCCGCAGGCAAACAAGCCCGCTCCCCAGCCTCACAAGCCGCAGGCAAACAAGCCCGCGCCCCAGCCTCACAAGCCGCAGCTAAACAAGTCGGCTCCCCAGCCTCCGCACGGCCACCCTGCTCCCCAGCCGGACAAACACGGTCCGCAGGCACCGCATCGCAATCCTCCAGCGCCGCAGTTCCATCACAAGCCGGCGCCTCAGCCTGAGTACCATCACCGGCCCGAACCGCCTCGCCATCACAGCAGCCACAAAAAGAGCAGCAGCGACGATGCGCTCAAAGTCGGCGGCGCGCTTCTCCTCCTCGGTCTGATCGTCGGAGCGACCGCGAACAATACTGACTGATACGATTTTTATTATTGAACAGTTAAACCGCGTGAGCTGCTGCAACGAAAAGCAGCACAGCCCCGCTCCTCCCGCAAAAAAAGACGCCCGCATGATGCGGGCGTCTTTTTTTGCGCGTCAGTATGTTCCTCAGAGAACACAAAGGATCATTTCTTCTCTTCGTTCGACTTGGGCACGACGATCTGTACGCTCTGGATGACGGCTTCGCCGTGCCAGATGCGCACTTTTGCGAGCAGTTTTCCGTTCTGCGTAGCCTGCTCCAGCGCGCGGCCGGTGTTCTCGCGAACATAATAGCGGCGCATGTTCGTGCCGTAGTCCATCTCAGCCTTCTGCGGGCTGCCGATCGTCTGGCCCAAGTATTTGACGCGGCCCTTCAGCGCCGGTTCGCGCTTGAGCTTCGGCGTGACACGCTCCGGGATCCACAAACCTTCGGGCCCCGGCGCCAGCGTCACGTACCATTCGCTGCGACGTTTGGCGGCCTGCTCGGGCGTGCCGCCCCTTTCCGGCTGAAACAGCGCCACGGGCACCGACTCGATCTCAAAGCTGAGGGCCACATAGTCGCCGCGGAACAGGTCGCGCGGATCGACGGGGCGCACCGCGAGCGTCACCTCCGTGCCCAGCGCGCTGATCAGCAGAGGCTTGAGCGGCAGCGCCAGCAGAATCAGCAGCGGCGGCAGCGCCGCGAGGGCAAATTTCCATTTTGCGGGCGGGTTATTCATGGTCGTCCTCCTTTTTTGTGATGCGGGCGGCGCGCCGTTCCCACCAAAATCCCAGCGCCAGGCACAGTGCGCCCAGCACGGAGAACGCGGCAGCCTTCGACATGAAGCCGAAGAAGTGATCGACAAAATATCTCATCGCCAGCAGCACAAGGAACACCGCCGCCATACGCGAACCGCGCCAGAGGCGGAACAGCATCAGCAGCGCTGTAAGCCCGGCCGCGGCAGCAGCAAGAACGTTGCAGATGCGTCCCAAAGCGCGCATTGCCGCTCCGCTGGGCAGCGACTCGACGACATGCAGATAGCCAAACTCGTCCCACACTTCGGGCACACTCAAAAGCAGGCCGATGCAGCCAGCAAGGATGCCGCCCCAGAGAGCCAGCGAGGCTTTCCAGTCGCGCCCGCTGTCGGTGGAAAAGGCGGCAAAGCACACGCCGCCGACAGCCCAGAACACCAGCAGCGCGGTGACGGGATCCGTCTGCCGAAGCAGCCGCGTGAAGCCGAAAAACAGCGTCAGGATCACGCTGAGGTTGAACGCCGTCCCGCTCCTGATACGCAGCGCCAGCACCCATGAGGCCAGCAGC
>JAGAYQ010000383.1 GCA_017940445.1 Pyramidobacter sp.
GATCAACGCCGCGGGCACGATCAAGGTGGAAGTAAAGTACGAGGACGACACGCACGACGCGGAGAAAGCCGTCAACGCCTACAACGCGCTCAAGGACTGGGGGATGCAGATCTCGATGGGCTCGGTCACGTCGAAGCCCTGCGAGGCGACGGCGGCCGAGAGCTTCTCCGACCGTATCTTTGCGCTGACGCCTTCGGCTTCGGCTGAGGCGGTCACGGCCGAGAAGGACTGCGTGTTCCAGATGTGCTTCGTTGACCCCAACCAGGGCAAGGCTTCGGCTCAGTACATCTCGTCGAAGAAGCTGGGCAAGAAGGTGGCCGTGATCTGGAAGAACGACGACGTGTACTCCAAGGGCATCCGCGACACGTTCGTGGAGCAGGCTCCCGCGGTCGGCCTGGAAGTGGTGAGCGACACGACGTTTGCCGACGGCAACGACACGGATTTCTCGGTGCAGCTGGCTGACGCGCAGAAGAACGGCGCCGAGCTGGTGTTTCTGCCGATGTACTATCAGCACGCTTCGCTGATCCTGGCTCAGGCTTCGGGCATGGGCTACGCTCCCAAGTGGTTCGGCGTGGACGGCATGGACGGCATCCTGACGATGGAGGGCTTCAACAAGGCACTGGCTGAGGGCGTGATGCTGCTCACGCCGTTCAACGCCGATTCGTCCGATCCCAAGACGGCGGCGTTCGTGGCCGAGTACAAGAAGCGCTTCGGCGAGGTGCCCAACCAGTTCGCGGCCGACGCCTACGACTGCGTGTATGCCTACGCTCAGGCGCTCGCAGCCGCCAAGGCGACGCCCGACATGGACGCGGAAAAGCTTTGCGAGCTGATGATCGAGCAGTTCACGACGATGACGTTCAACGGGGTGACGGGCATGAACATGACCTGGAACAAGAACGGTCAGGTGAGCAAGGATCCCAAGGGCATGATCATCAAGGACGGCGCGTACGTCGGTCTGGACTGATACGCAGCAGGTCTTTCCGAGGAGGGGCGCGCGATGCGCTCCTCTTTTTTCATCTCCGCAAATTCAATTTTCAGTTCAAAGCCAACACAAAGACACGAAGACACAAAGGCACGAAGGATAAATATAAACGTTCTTTGCAGAACATTTTGTTTCTCTGTTGTCATTCACGCCACTCCGGCCCCAAATGACCTTTTTTAATCCGGATTCAACCGTTAATAACAGGTCAGAGCAGGTGCTCCTGCGCCTTCAGCAGCTTATTCCTGATTTTATCTTTGTGTCTTAGGGGCTTTGTGTCTTTGTGTTGTCTTTGAATTTGTCTTTATGTGCATCGAGGTGTTTTCATGACGTTTCTCAACTTTCTCATCAGCGGGATCAGCCTGGGGAGCATTTACGCGATCATCGCCCTGGGCTACACGATGGTGTACGGCATCGCCAAGATGCTCAACTTTGCGCACGGCGACGTGATCATGGTCGGCGGCTATGTGTGCTTTTACGCGGTGTACCGCTTCGGCCTGCCGCCTGCGGCCGGCGTGGCACTGGCGGCGGCCGCCTGCACGATGCTGGGCATCGTCGTCGAAAAGCTGGCTTACAAGCCGCTTCGGGCCGCCCCTTCGCTGGCGGTCCTGATCACAGCGATCGGCGTCAGCTACTTTTTGCAGAACACGGCACTGCTACTGTGGACGAGCAATCCCAAGGTGTTCCCCTCCGTAGTGGGGCGCGGCGTGATCCGCCTGTTTGACGGACGGCTCTCGGTGTCGCACGTCACGATCGTGACGATCTGCTCGTGCGTGATCGTGATGTCCGTGCTTTCCTGGTTTGTGGCCAAGACCCGCCTGGGCAGGGCCATGCGCGCCTGCTCGGAGGACAAGGCGGCCGCGCAGCTGATGGGCGTGAACGTGAACGCGACGATCTCGGCAACGTTCGCTATCGGCTCCGGCCTGGCGGCAATCGCCGGCGTGCTGCTGTGCTCGGCGTATCCCACGCTGATGCCGACGACGGGTTCGCTGCCGGGCATCAAAGCGTTCACGGCGGCAGTGTTCGGCGGTATCGGCTCGATCCCCGGCGCCCTGCTGGGCGGGCTGCTGCTGGGCGTGATCGAGATCTTCGCCAAGGCGTACATTTCCACGCAGCTGTCGGACGCGGTGGTGTTCGCGGTGCTGATCGTGGTGCTGCTGGTGCGTCCGGCAGGGCTGCTTGGCGTGCAGAGACAGGAGAAGGTGTAGCATGAAGCGTCTGATCAACCTCAAACGGTCTGAATACCGCCTGATGTGGGGCACCTATGCGGCGGTGACGCTGGCGTTCCTCGTCCTCCAGGCGATGATCGCCACGCGCTCGCTCTCCGCCTCGATGCGCGGGATGCTGGTGCCCATCTGCGCCTACATGGTCATGGCCGTGTCGCTGAATCTGGTCGTCGGCGTGCTGGGCGAGCTGTCGCTGGGACACGCGGGCTTCATGTCGGTGGGGGCGTTCTTCGGCGTCGCCTGCGCGATCATCCTGCAAAAGGCCGTGCCCGCCGCACCGGTACGTCTGGCGCTGGCGATGGGCGCCGGTGCGACCGCGGCTGGGCTGGCCGGCTTTCTGATCGGCATCCCGGTGCTGCGGCTGCGCGGCGACTATCTGGCGATCGTCACGCTGGCGTTCGGCGAGATCATCAAGAGCGTGTTCAACAATTTTTATCTGGGCATGGACAAGGCGGGACTGCATTTTTCGATGCTGTCGGACACGACCGGGCTGCTCAAGGGCGGACGGATGATCATCAACGGACCGATGGGCATCGGCGGCATCCGCAAGATCGCCACGTTCGGCGCGGGCTTCGCGCTGGTGATGATCGCCCTCGCGGTCGTGTTCAATCTGGTGCACAGCCGCTACGGGCGCGCGTTCATGGCGATCCGCGACGACCGCATCGCGGCCGAGAGCGTGGGCATCGACGCGACAAAGTACAAGATGATCGCCTTCGTCGTCTCGGCTGCACTGGCCGGCGCGGCGGGCTGCCTGTTCGCCCTCAACTACTCGACGATCGTCGCCAACAAGTTCGACTTCAACACCTCGATCCTGGTGCTGGTGTTCGTGGTGCTCGGAGGTCAGGGCAACATCCCCGGCTCGCTGATCGCAGCCGCGGCGCTGACGGTGCTGCCGGAGAAGCTGCGCAGCTTTGCCGACTACCGGATGCTGCTCTACGCAGTGCTGCTGATCGCTATCATGCTGGGCAAGAACAGCGCCGGAGCGCGGAACTTCTTCGCGCGCTTCCGCGGCGGAAAGGAGGAATAGGCGCATGAGCACACGACTCGTTCCCGTGCCCTCGCGGGCGCTGATCCCCGAGCGCGACATGGGCCGCGCGCCCATCCTCGAATGCGTCAATCTGGGGCTGACGATCGGCGGGCTGAAGATCGTCGAGAACTTCGACCTCACGATCGGCCGCACCGAGATCGCCGGCCTGATCGGCCCCAACGGCGCAGGCAAGACGACGGTGTTCAACCTGCTCACCAAAGTCTATCAGCCTACAGCCGGCTCGATCCTGCTGGACGGACAGGACACGGCGGGCATGTCGCCCGTGCAGGTCAACCGTCTCGGCATCGCGCGCACGTTCCAGAACATCCGCCTCTTCAAAAATCTGAGCGTGGCCGACAACGTCAAAGTCGCGATGACCAGCGACATCCCCTACGGCATGGTCAGCTCCGTGCTGCGCCTGCCGAGTTACCGCAGATGGGAAGTGGACGCGCACCGCCGCGCCCTCAAGCTGCTGTCGATCTTCGACATGCAGGCCGCCGCTTCGCTCCCCGCCGGTTCGCTGCCCTACGGCGCGCAGCGGCGGCTGGAGATCGTGCGCGCGCTGGCGTCCTATCCGTCGCTGCTGCTGCTCGACGAGCCGGCTGCCGGCATGAACCCGTCGGAGACGATGGAGCTGGTCGACAGCATCCGCCGCGTTCACGAGCTGTTCCCCATCGCCATCATGCTCATCGAGCACGACATGAATCTGGTCATGAACCTGTGCGAGGGCATCTGCGTGCTCAACTTCGGGCGCATCATCGCCAAGGGCACGCCCGATGACATCCAGAACAATCCGGCCGTCATCGAAGCGTATCTGGGCCGTCAGAAGGAGGAAGAACAATGAGCGGGGCGCTGCTGAAAGTCGAGGACATCCATGTGTATTACGGCAGCATCCATGCCATCAAGGGCGTCAGCTTCGAGGTGAACGAGGGCGAGATCGTCACGCTGATCGGCGCCAACGGCGCGGGCAAATCAACATGTCTGAACGCCGTCAGCGGCCTTTTGCGGCCCCGCGAGGGGAACATATCGTTCCTCGGGCGCAGCCTGACGAAAACGCCGCCGCACCGCGTCGTCGAAATGGGACTGGCCCAGGTGCCCGAAGGCCGCCGCATCTTCCTGCACATGACCGTGCGCGAAAATCTGGAGATGGGCGCGTACACGCAGCACGCCCGCGGCGCCGCCGCCATGGAAGACGACATCGCGATGGTGTATGACCTGTTTCCCCGCCTCGGCGAACGCGCCCGCCAGATCGCGGGCACCCTGTCGGGCGGCGAGCAGCAGATGCTGGCCATCGGCCGGGCGCTGATGAGCCGTCCCAAGCTGCTGATGCTCGACGAGCCGTCGATGGGGCTCGCTCCCATTCTCGTGGACGAGATCTTCCAGATCATTGCTGACCTGCATGCCCGCGGCGCGACGATCCTGCTTGTAGAGCAGAATGCAAGAATGGCGCTGTCGGTCGCCGACCGCGGCTACGTCATGGAGACGGGACGCATCTCCGCCTGGGGCACAGGAAAGGAGCTCCTGGCCTCACCCGCCGTGCGCAAGGCGTATCTGGGCGGATAGCGCCGGCTGAATCAGCGGAGCTTGTGCTATGAACAACAAAGATCTGATAAAATATTTTTACGAAGTGATCGTCTCAGAACATCGGCTTGACGAACTGCCGAAATACATATCGGAGCATTGTGCAGCAAAGAATGGCGAAAAATCAGTTTTCCTGGGGCTGGAGGGAATGAAGCAGCACATTTCAGCATTGAAAAAAACATACCCAGACTTAACGCTGAAAGTCATTCGCCAATTCGCGGAAGACGATTATGTCATCTCAGAGCTCATCATGAAAGGCACGCATCAGGGCCAATTTCTCGGGATCACGCCGACAGGACATGTTTTGACAATCGCAGGCATCAACATCGATAAAGTCAGCGAAGGTAAAATCGTTGAGCACGCCGGCGTCGCCAATACCTTTGAAACATTTTACGAGCATCATTTGATCAAGCCTGTTTAAAAATCTGACGTAACCACCAACTGAAAGGAATGACCGCACATGAAACTTGCCCAGGCGCTCCAGGAGCGCGCCGACCTGAACGCGCGCATCCGCCAGCTGAACGGAAGGCTGACGAACAACGCGCTCGTGCAGGAGGGCGAAAAGCCCGCTGAAGATCCTGCGCGTCTGCTCGCCGAGCTGAACGACTGCGTCGCACGGCTGGAAGAACTGATGACCCGCATCAACCTGACCAACGCGAAGACGAAAATCGGCGCTGACACGCTCACCTCTCTGATCGCCCGCAAGGACGCGCTGCACCTGCGCCTCAGCGCCTACCGTTCGCTGATCGACGCGGCCAGCCGCACGGCAGCGCGCGCCGCGCGCACGGAGATCAAGATCCTCAGCGCCGTCAGCGTCCCCTCTCTCCAGAAGGAAGCTGACGCCATGTCGAAGCAGCTGCGGACGATCGAGAACACCATTCAGGAGAACAATTGGCTGACAGAACTCCTGTGACCCCATCAGGACGGCTTGGTAGCGCCGGCTGGGCGAATGCGATCTCTGCGGCTGAGAGTGAATGAGTCCGCACTATGCCGGCGTTCCGCGCGAGAGCAGACGCCGCACATCCAGGGGCGGGTGTGAAAACTCTTCTGAGCTCATCGTTATGCCCGAAACGATCATACGCGCACGCCTCATCATTCACCGCGCAAACCCGTGCATTGACAGCCGAACGCGAGGGCGGGACCGGGGACGCCGTCCTGATTTTTTGATTCGAAAGGAAGACCGACGATGAAAGCCATTTTATGCGCGGCGCTGCTGATCGGCCTCGCCGCGTGTCATGCCGCAGCGCAGACGCGCGTGGTCGACAGACGCGCTGCGCTGAACAGCGGCTTTGAAATGCCCGTGCTGGGCCTCGGCACCTGGACGCTGAACGACGACGAGGCAGAGCAGGCCGTCTTCTGCGCCATCCAGCACGGCTGCCGCCTGATCGACACAGCGCGCTACTACGGCAACGAAAAGGGCGTGGGGCAATCGCCGCCGGCCTGGTAAAGCGCGGCGACGTGTTTGTCACCAGCAAGGTCATGCCCTCCAGCTACGGCGATCCCGATGCCGCCATCCAGGCCTCGCTCGACGCGCTGGGGCTGGACTACATCGATCTGATGCTCATCCACCAGCCCGGCTCAAACGACCGGGCCGTGTACGCAGCCCTCGAGCGCGGAGTCAAAAGCGGCAGACTGCGCAGCATCGGCATCTCCAACTATTACACCAGGCGTCAGCTCGACGAGGTGCTGTCGTATGCGCACATCGTCCCGGCCGTGATCCAGAACGAAAACCACATTTTTTATCAGAACACCGAGCTGCAAAACTACGCAGCCAAGTTCGGCATCGTCATCGAATCGTGGTACCCGTTCGGCGGCCGCGGACACACGGACGAATCGTTCGCTCATCCTGTCATCCGCGCCATCGCCGCTCGTCACGCAGCGACGCCGGCACAGGTGATCCTGCGCTGGCACGTTCAGGCCGGCTACGTCGCCGTGCCCGGATCGGGAAATCCCGCGCACATCGCCGAAAATCTCTCTCTCGACGGCTTCGAGCTGAGCGCTGACGAGATGAAGCAGATCGCGGCGCTGAACGCGCGCCGACGCTACGAAAACTGGTAAGATCAAGCCCCGCGCTGGACAACGCGGGGCTTTTGCTGTATCTTTAGCGTCATGTTTTTGACAAAAGGAGTGACACGCGTGAACAGCCGCACGGATTTTTTCAAAGTCGTCGAGTTCGGCGACGGCATCGCCCGCATCGAGGCAACAGGCAGCGTCTTCTGCTACCTGATCGAGGGCCGCAAGCGGGCGCTGCTGATCGACGCGATGACGGGGCTGGGCAATCTGCGCGACTACGTGCGCACGCTCACGCGGCTGCCGGTCACGCTGGTCTGCACGCACGGACACTTCGACCACATCGGCGGCGCCCTCGACTTTGGCGAAGCGTGGATCCCCCAGCTTGACGCGAACATGATCGCCGCGCACGAGACGCTCGACCGCAAGTACTGGTTCGAGCGCAAGCTCTGCGAGCTGCGGGCCCGGCCGGTCAACTTCACCCGCGACGACTTCACGCCGCAGCGCCCCATGGTGTGGCGCGCGCTTCGCGACGGCAGCCGCTTCGATCTGGGGCGGCGCATCGTCACTGCCGTGGCGGTGCCGGGTCACTCGCGCGGCTCGATGGGCTTTCTCGACTCGAAGACGGGGATCTTTTTCTCGGGCGACGCGGGCAGCCGCAGCACGTTCCTGTTCCTGAGCTGCTCAACGACAACGGAGGAATATCTCGCCGCGCTGCTGCGGCTGAAGCGGATGCGCAATCATCAGATCAGCGAGTGGTACAACTTCCACAACTACACGGAGATGCCCGCGTCGATCATCGACGACCTCATCCAGGGCTGCCGCGACGCGCTCGACGGCAAGGCATCGGGCCCCGTGTTCCGCGGCGATCCGCGCTTCCGCTTCGTCTACCCCATCGACCGCAAGTGGAAGCGCACCGACGGGCGCGTGGGCAACATCATCGTCGATCTGACGCGGCTGCGCGCGCCAAAGTAAGGAGGGCTCTCATGCAGCATTACTTTCAAGGGCTTATGATCGCCCTGGCGTCGATCGCGCCCATCGGCGTGCAGAACCTGTTCGTCATCAACTCGGCGATGAGCCTGCCGCGTACACAGGCGCTGATCGTCGCCTCGTGCGTCTTCGTCTTCGACATGTCGCTGACGCTGGGAGCGTTTTTCGGCATGGGGTCGCTGATCTCCGCGTTTCCGCTGCTGCGGAGCGCCGTGCTGCTGATCGGCAGCCTGATCGTGCTGCGCATCGGCATCAGCCTGCTGCTGGCAAAAGGCGGCGAACTGACGCAGGAAAAGCGCGATTTTTCGCTGAAAAAAATCGTGACGACGGCGTTCGTCGTCACGTGGTTCAACCCCCAGGCACTGATCGACACGACGCTGTTTTTCGGAGCTTTCCGTGCATCTCTGCCGCCTCAGGCCGTGCGTCCGTTCATCGCCGGCTGCCTGACGGCTTCACCGCTGTGGTTCGTCTCGATCACGCTGCTCGTCTCCGCGCTGAAAGCCCGCCTCGGCGCAGGATTTTTACGCGCGCTCAACATTATCTGCGGAGCAGTCATCACCTTCTACGGCGGCAAGCTGCTGTGGGAATTCGCGAAGGCGTTTCTGTAAATTCACCCCCACCGCAAAGCCCCGAAGTCACAAAGAAACACAAAGGATGAAAATACCCGTGAAGCGGCGAGAAATATTTCTGCCGCTTCACGGGTATTTTTGTCGATCATATTTGACGTTCTACGTGAAACAATTCATTCGTTCATGCCAAAAATCGCCTGGCAAATTCCGCAGTCAGTGCGGCGCTGACGGAGAGACAGCGTTCATCGGCTTCAAACTTGTCGCTGTGCTGGGGGGCGCCGCAGCCGGTCTGATCGTTGGCGCAGCCGACAAAGGCCATCACCACGGGGGCAATCGCGCGGAAGCGCGCGTACGTCTCCGAGGCCATCCACGGCTGTCCGGCGATCAGATCGATGCCGGCGCTTTTTGCTGCCGACCGGGCCAGTTCGACCAGCTTAGGATCGTTTACGACCGGCAGCGTCAGGTTGCGCCAGCTCATTTTTGCAGTGCAGCCGCACGACGAGGCGATGCCGGCAGCTGTCTGATCGAGCAGTTCGTGAAGCGTGCGTCCTACTTCTTCGTCGAAGAAGCGCGTGCTGCCTTCCATGAAGCAGTCGTCGGGGATCCGGTTCCATGTGGAACCTCCGTGGATCTGGCACGGTGTGATCACTGCCGCGTCCCGTGAATTGATGCGGCGCGAGATGATCGAGCTGGAAGCGACGAGGATCTGCGCGGCGCAGTTGAGCGGATCGAGCCCCAGATGCGGCGTCGCTCCGTGGGC
>JAGAYQ010000384.1 GCA_017940445.1 Pyramidobacter sp.
CAGATGCTGAGCGACAAACACAACTTCCGCGCCTCGCTCGGCCTCGACGCCAAGCGCAAGAACATGACCCTCGGCCTGGGCGTGAACGCATTGCTGTCCAGCGGCCAAAAGGACGTGGCCGTGAACGCGACGCTGAGATGGGACCTGTAAAAGCAAATTCAAAGCCACCGCAAAGACCCAAAGGCCCTAAGAACCACAAAGGAAAATCATAAGTAAGGAGAGTCTTGAAGCGCGTCGGAAAATTATCCGGCGCGCCTTTTCTTCTTTCCATGTGGAACAATTTGTTTGCAAAAAAGCCGCGTCCTGAAAAATTTTCTCAGGACGCGACTTTTCATTTTGTATACCTTCGTGTCTTTGTGTCTTCGTGGTGGCTTTGAATTAAAGCTCTGCTTATTTAACTGTGAAGAGGATCAGCGCGATGAACTCGAGCGGCTCGGTGCCGTTGTTCTCGATGCCGTGCAGCTCGCCGTCGGGGCAGTGCATCACGTCGCCGGCAGCGATGTCGACCCAGGTGCCGTTGTCGTTGTAGCGGCCTTTGCCCTTGAGCACGAAGTAGGTCTCGCTGTCGCCGGCGTGCGTGTGGTCGCCGATGGACGAGCCGGGAGGCAGCACGGTGTAGCCGAACTTGCGGCCGTGCGGAGCCAGTTCGTCAGCGGTGCGGATGTCGCGCGAGATCATCTCGCCCTTGCCGCCCTTGAAGCCCACGGTGGTCGTTGCAGTGATTTCAGAAGCCTTGCGGATCATGGTTATCGTCTCCCTTTTTGTTATTGAACCTCGTGCGTGTCGAGGCTGATGCCGTTTTCGTGCAGGATCCCCCAGACCATTTCCACCGTGCCGGCCATCAGGCTGGGGCAGGTGTATTTGCGCTGCTCGGGATCGCCGTGGACGAGGTCGTCGCACTGCGTCGATTTCCAGTAGGCGCGGAAAGTCTCCGTCAGCGCAGCGGCGAGCTGCTTCTGGCGCGGATCGCGGTCGGGCTCCGGTGTGCTGCGGCCCACGTACAGGCCGATCAGCGCTTCGCCGCCGGCCAGCGCGCCGCAGACGCCCGCGCACGAGCCGCCGCAGTAGCCGGCCATGGCTCGCAGCAGATCGGGGTTGTCGATGCCCAGACGCTTCATGCCGATGGCGAGCACGGTCTGCGAGCAGCAGAAGTTGCCCTCGCCGTGCATTTCATGGACCATGGCGTCGAGTTTTTCAAGCCACGGATCGGCCGTCCCCCCGGCGGCCTCGCAGCGGCTTGCGCACTCAGCGCAGTTTTTGGGACATTCTGTCATGATTCGTTCCCCCTGATTTTCAAAAAATGATTTACAATAGGATTATACACCACGGGACGCCGCGCCGTCGACCTTTCGCGGCGCTCGGAGATCAGAGAAGGAGGAGTTTCGACCATGCCTTATTTCGGCTGTCATCTTTCGGTTTCAGGCGGCTTCAAAAAAATGGGGACGGATGCGCTCGACATCGGCGCGACGACGTTCGCCTACTTCACGCGGAATCCGCGCGGCGGCGCTGTGAAAAAGCCCGATCCCGCCGACGTGGAAGCGCTGAAAACGATCATGAGCGAGCACGGCTTCGGCCCGCTGGTGGCGCACGGCCCGTACACGCTCAATCCCTGCTCGTCCGATGCGAAGGTGCGCGACTTCGCGCTGATGGCGATGCGCGAGGACATGGAGCGGATGGACGAGATCCTGCCCGGCAACCTCTACAACTTCCACCCAGGCAGCCACACCGGCCAGGGCTATGAGAAGGGGATCGAGCTGATCGTCGCGGCGCTGAACGAGATCCTGCCCGGCGTGAAGCACACGACGGTGCTGCTTGAGGCAATGTCGGGCAAGGGGAGCGAAGTGGGCGGCACGTTTGAACAGCTGGCGGAGATCCTCAGCCGCGTCAACTGTCCCGAGAAGATGGGCGTGTGCCTCGATACCTGCCACATCTACTCGGCAGGGTACGACATCGTCCACGACCTCGACGGCGTGCTCGAGCAGTTCGACCGCGTTGTCGGCCTTGGGAGGCTGAAGGCGATGCACCTCAATGACAGCCTGACGCCTTTTGCCAGCCACAAGGACCGGCACGAAAAGATCGGCCGCGGCTCGCTCGGCGCCGCGACGTTCGCGCTTGTCGTCTGCCATCACTCGCTGCGCGATCTGCCGATGATCCTCGAAACGCCGCAGGACTCGCTGAAAGGCTGGGCCGGCGAGATCGCCATGCTGAAGAACTGGGCGGGACTGCCTGAGGACGAATAAGCAAGCCGATCTAAGGTTATGAAAGGTCAGAGTCTTTAAACGCTTTTTAAGAGTGAAAGGCGGTCTGAACATGACCGATAAAGAGCTGCTGTACATCAAAACGATCGCCGACGAAGGCAGCATCACCCGCGCGGCAGAGCTGCTGCACATCGCGCAGCCGTCGCTGACGCAGACGCTGCAGCGCATCGAGCGGCAGCTGGAGTGTCAGCTGTTTCTGCGCCGGAAAAACGGCGTAGAGCTGACGGAGGCTGGAAGATGTCTCTATTCAGCCGCGTGCGAGATGCTCAGGATCTACGGCGAGGCACTGGAAAAGCTGAGCACGCTTCGCGGCGGGCGGGCGGTGCGCGTCGGAGCGTCGTGGTACAACACGACGCTCGTGCTCACGGCCGCAGTCACTGAATTCGGCCGCTGCTTTCCCGGCGCCGACGTGAAGCTGATCGAGAAGAACACGGCACAGCTCCTGGAGCTGCTGAAAAGCGGCGAGCTGGACCTGTGCCTGACGCATGAGTACCCGGCCGAGTACCCGTCGCGGAGCGATCCCCGGCTGGACGTGACGCCGCTGTTCCGTGAGGCGTTTTGCGCCGTCGCGCACGAGTCGCTGGGGCTGGACAGACATGTGACGGGCGGCGGCACAGGCGAGCTCGATGTGAGGGCGCTGTCGGGGCTGCCGGCGATCGCTTTCAGCGAGGGACAGCGCATCCGTCATATCACCGATTTTGTCCTGGCGCGTGCGGGCGTGAAGCCGGGAAAAGCACCGACGACCTACGGTTTCCCCAGCGCGCTCGGACTGGCAGCGCAGGGGGCGGGCTTTGTACTGCTGCCGGAACTGTACGCGCGGCGGGAACTTGGACGCGGATACGAAAAAGTCCGGCAGTACCGGCTCCCCGCTGACTGCGCCGCCTATTGGACGGCGGCTGTGTGCGTGCGGAAAGCCGAGATCCTGCCGGACCTAGTGAAGACCTTTATTTCAATCTTGAAGCGCTGCGATCCTTACGCGTAGCCGATCTGCGAGGCCAGCATCAGCAGCGCGCTGCCGACGACGCACCAGAACGCGAAGAGCACGATCGCGTAGCGGAACCACTTGGTGAACGGGATGTTGGCCATGCCCACAAAGCCCATCGTCGCGGCTGCGTGAGGAAGGATGAAGTTGCAGAATCCGTCGCCGAAGTTGAACGCCAGCACCGCCGTCTGACGGCTCATGCCCACAAGGTCGGCCACGGGCGTGAAGATCGGCATCGTCACGGCAGCCTGACCGCTGCCGGAGGTGACGAAGAAGTTGATGATGACGTGCATGAAGAACATCACCGGCGCCTGGATCATCTTGGGGAACAGCGAGAGCGCGTTGGCCATCGCGTTGACGACCGTGTCCATGACGTGACCGGCGGAGAGGATGCCGGAGATGGCGTAGGCGAACCCGAGCAGGATGCCCGTGGTGGCCATGCCCTTGGCGCCGTCGCAGAAGTGCTTGCACATCTCGTTGATCGGCATGCGGCAGACCAGGCCGGCAAGCAGCCCCATATACAGGAAGATGGCGGCCGAAGCCTTGAACGAGAGGCTGGAGAAGATCGCCACATAGATCATGTAGCCGAGGGAAGCGGCGACGACGATGGCGACGGGGATGTGGCGCTTTTCAAAGCTGGGCATCGCGTTGGCGTCGAACGTGCCGAAATCGAGCTTGGTCCCGTAAACGAGGCTCTTCGTCGGATCCTTTTTGATCTTCGCGCCATAGTGCAGCACGTAGGCGATCGTCACGATCAGGAAGGGGATCATGCAGAACAGGCGGTAGCCCATGCCGGAGAACACCGGCAGCTCGGCGACGGCCTGGGCCGTGCCCGTGTTGGGCAGGTTCATCGCGCCGCAGGAGAAGCCGACCGCGCCGCCGAGCATGATGATGGAGATGCCGACGATCGCGTCATAGCCCATGGCGATGGCGATGATGATGCCAAGCGGGGCGAACGGGATGAAGTAGTTCAGGTTGATGGGGATGTTGAGCAGTGCGAAAACGGTCATCAAAAACGCGACGACCAGCCGTTCCTTGCCGCTGGCCTTCTTGCTGATGGAGCAGGCCGCGCCCTGGAACATGCCCGTTGCCAGCACGATGCCCAGTCCGCCGCCGGCGCACAGCAGCGCGAAGATGATCTGTCCCGCGCCGCGCAGGCCGTCGAACACGTAGTTGAGGATGGTGAGCGGGTTGACGGGCGTGGGCGCGATGTACTTGAAGCTGCCGGCCACGACCACCGTCTTCTTGGCCGCGTTGACGACGCGGTCGAACGATCCGGCCGGGATCACGTAGGTCAGGGCCGAGGCCAGGAGCATGGCGACGACGATGATCGCCAGCGAATGGGGAACTTGGAACTTTTTCATGGTGCATCCTCCTCTGAAAAGAGTTATTTGTTCTCCGCGTGCGATTCGAGCCACTGCCCGATCCACGCGGCGATGTCCAGGTTGTTCTTTTCCAGCATCATCATGTGCCCGTTGCCGTGCAGTCCGGCCTCTTCAAGCCGCACGAAGTCGTGCGCCACGCCAGCCTGGGCCAGCACATGACTGGTCAGGTGGTCGTACTGCGCGTGATACGAGCTTTGCGAACACAGCAGCAGGATGGGGATGCCTGCAAGACGCGGCAGTTTCCGCGCCGGCTCCTTCATCACCCAGCCGTCGGACAGCTCGGGCGACGGGGCTTTCAGCAGCTCGAGCTCAAACTCCCCGGGCGCTGCGGCAAACGGCTCATAGTGCAGCGGCAGATCGGCAATGCCGAAGTTCTTCGCCTGGGCATGCGCAAGATCGGCCGAAAACGGCGGTCCCGAGGGCTCCAGCGCCACCACGCCCTTGACAAGCTGCGGATAATGATCGGCGATCAGCCAGCCGAACGGCCCTGCCTGCGAGTGAGTCAGCAGCACTGCCGGCCCGGTGCGCTTCAGCAGATCGCCGGCGGCAGCGAGCACGCGCTCCTGCGAGGCTTTGTTGCTGTTCAGATATTCGACCTGCGACAGCAAAAACTGGCGCTCGGCCTCGTCGCCCTGCGGCCACTGCGTGTGCAGCTTCGACTGCGGCCAGC
>JAGAYQ010000042.1 GCA_017940445.1 Pyramidobacter sp.
AAATCATCTTGCGGTCGTGCCTTTAACGTGTTATTATTACCAAGTAGATTGTGTGCCTGAGTGGCGGAATCGGTAGACGCAGGGGACTCAAAATCCCCCGTGGGCGACCACATGAGGGTTCGAGTCCCTCCTTAGGCACCATGCAGCCTTCTAAAAGCCTCGCGTTCGCGGGGCTTTTTTTGTAAGGATAAATAGAAACTGAAAGGATGATCCATGATGGCATGTGAAAAGACGATCGCGCTTGTGAAGGAAGTCCTTGCGGCTCCGAGCTGCTGCGCCGAGCTGAAAGCGGCGGGCGAGAAATGGCTGGCTTCTGTGGGCACGGGGGAGCAGAAAGCAGCGGCCGATGCCCTGCTTGCAGAACTGAAAGAGGACGTGAGCAGCATCGACGGCGTGATCGGTTTCTTTGGTTCCGAAGCCGGCAAGGGCTACTTCGGCGCCGAAAAAGCGGCCCAGCTGCTCAAGGCTGCTCAGGATGCCAAGGCGGCCGGCGGAAAGTACTGCATCTGCGACGCCTGCCAGAAGGGCGCGAAGCTGATCGAAAATCCCGACGGGCTGTACGCATAAGACAATTGGTTGGAAACAAAAATAGCCGGAGCATTCGTGCTCCGGCTATTTTTATCAGCTCTTGCGTGTCTTATAATACGGTTAAATCTTTTTCTTCCACTTCGTTCCCTGCGGGGTGTCTTCGAGGATGATGCCCTTGGCAGCAAGCTCATCACGGATGGCGTCGCTGCGGCCCCAGTCCTTGGCTTTGCGGGCGGCGTTGCGCTCGGCGATCAGCGCCTCGATCTGCGCGGCTTCGTCGCCGTTTTCGTTCTTCTTGTCCTGCTCGATGCCAAAGATGCCCATCACCTCGTCCATATCGGTGAAGAACTTTTCGGCCGCAGCTACAGCAGCGGGAGCGACCGTGGCGTTCTCCTTGAGGTACTTGTTCACTTCGGTGACGGCCTCAAAGATCACGCCCATGGCGGCAGCGGTGTTGAAATCGTCGTCCATGGCCTCAATAAACTTGGCGCGCGCCTCTTCGACAGCTTTGACAAGCGCGGCGCCGGCTTCATCGTCTGTGCCGAGACGGCTGGACTTGGCGAACTGGAGGTCGCTCCAGCAGTTGCGCAGACGCTCAACAGCGGCAGCTGCCTGCTCCAGACCTTCGGGGGCGAAGTTGACGGGCGAGCGGTAGTGGGCGGAGAGCAGGAACATGCGGATGGCCAGCGGCGGGAATTTCTCGCGAGCGGCGCGTGCTGTCATGAAGTTGCCAAGCGACTTTGACATTTTCTCGGCGTTGATGAGGATGTATTCGTTGTGCAGCCAGTAGTGCACGAACTCCTTGCCTGAAGCAGCTTCGCTCTGAGCGATCTCGTTCTCGTGATGGGGGAAGATCAGGTCGATGCCGCCGGAGTGGATGTCGATCGTATCTCCGAGAAGGTCGCTCGACATGGCGCTGCACTCGATGTGCCAGCCGGGACGGCCGAGGCCCCAAGGGCTTTCCCAGGCGGGTTCGCCGGGCTTCTGCGGCTTCCAGAGGACGAAATCGAGCGGGCTGTGCTTGACGTCGTCGACTTCGATGCGCGCGCCGCTCTGGAGGTCGTCGATGTTCTGATGGCTGAGCTTGCCGTAGGCGGGGAAGCTCTTCACGTCAAAGTAGACGGTGCCGTCGACGACGTAGGCGTGGCCGTTGTCGATGATGCGCTGGATGAGCGCGATGATCTTGGGGATGTACTCCGTGGCGCGGGGATTGAACGAAGCGCGTTTGATCCCAAGAGCGTCGGCGTCTTCATAATAATCGGCAATGGTCTTTTCGGCCAGCTGCTGAACGGTGATGCCGTCACGGTTGGCGCGGTTGATCATCTTGTCGTCGATGTCGGTGAAGTTCTGCACAAAGGTCACTTCGTAGCCGCGGAATTCGAGATAGCGGCGGAACACGTCAAAGACGATGAAGGGGCGGGCGTTGCCGATGTGGAAATAGTCATAGACGGTGGGGCCGCAGCTGTAAAAGGTGACATGCCCCTCGCGGATGGGGACGAACGGTTCTTTTTTGCGCGTCAGGTCATTGTAAAGGACAAGTGCCATGAAAAAATATTCCTCCGTTTTCTGGAATGGTGTAAAATGGGCGTGTTTATTTCGACGCTATTATACCCGAGAAAACGAGAATTGGAACTGCAAAAATCTTTTTGATCGAGAAAAGGAGGGGAGACGCGCATGAATGAAGAAGAGCGCATGGGGCGCATCCGCGCGATTTTGAAGACGCTGCCGATCAAGCCTGGTGTGTATCTGATGCATGACGAGACGGGGAAAGTGATCTACGTCGGCAAGGCCAAGAAGCTGAAGCGGCGTGTGTCGTCGTATTTCAATCACCGCGATTTCGCCATTCCCCGGCTGCGCAAGCTGGTGCAGACGGTCTGCGACATCAGTTTTATCCGCACGGAGACGGAAGCGGAGGCGTTCATCGTCGAGAGCCGGCTGATCAAGGCCATTCAGCCTTTTTTCAACGTTGAGCTGAAGATGGGCTCGCGCTATCCCTTCATCGTCGTGACCAGCGAGCGCTTTCCCCGCGTGCTCGTCACGCACACGCGACCCAAGAGCGGGCGAGTCTTCGGCCCTTATACGAGCGCCGGCAACATGCGCGGGATGCTCGACATGATCCGCCGTTTTTTCCCGCTGCGGAACTGCACGAAGGATCTCTCGAAAGATAAGCTGATCCGGCCGTGCCTGATGTACGATGTGGGTAAGTGTCTCGGTCCCTGCGGCGGCAAATGCACGGAAAAAGAGTATAACGAGACCGTCGACGATATCCTTCTGCTCCTCAACGGCCAGACGGCCGATCTGGTCTCGCGCCTGAGGAGCCGCATGGAAAAGCTGGCGAAGGAACTGAAATTTGAGGAAGCAGCCAAGGCACGCGACACGATCCGCAATCTGTGGCGCTTCTCGCGACAGAAGCTGTCAGTCACGCTCACGGACGAACTTGACGAAGACACCTGGACGGCGATGACGCGCCTGCGCGATCTGATCGGACTGCCGGTAGTGCCGTGGCGCATCGACGGTTTTGACATCTCCCATTCATCCGGGCACGAGACGTACGGCGTGGCCGTTGTCTTTGAACAGGGCTATCCCAATCAGTCGCTTTACCGCCGCTATGCGATCCGCACGGTTGAGGGGATCGACGATTTTCGCTCGATGCGCGAGACGGTCCTGCGCCGTTACCGCGGCATGATCGAAAATCAGCAGCCGCTGCCGCAGTTGATCATGATCGATGGCGGCCCGGAGCAGCTCGCATTTGCGCGTGAAGCTCTGGCCGAAGTCCCTGTGAAGATCGCGACGGTAGCGCTGGCTAAGCGTGACGAACTGATCTTCACCGAGCCCGACAAGCCGCCTCTGCGCCTTGACTGGAACGATCCTGCGCTGCGGCTGCTCCAGCGCGTTCGTGACGAGTCGCACCGCTTTGCGATCACGACGCACCGGCACAAGCGCGTCTCGCGCCTCAGCCGTTCGTCGCTTGAAGACATCCCCGGCGTTGGCAAGCACACGGCCGCGGCGCTGCTGTCGACGTTCGGCAGCGTGCAGAGAGTGGCTTCGCTCACGCCTGACGAGCTGCAAAAAGCTCCTGGCATCGGTCCGAAGCAGGCGGCGCGTATCGCCGCGTTCCTCGCCGGACTGAACGGGGCAGCTGAAGGCGCCGCCTCGGAAGCCGCACAGCCAGCGCGCTCTGCCGCTGAGATCGTTGCCGCGTCGCAGCAGAAAACGGCGCATGCAAAATACCACTGGAACGAGACGATCGACGTGCCCTATCAGGAACAGCTTCCCGAGTGGCGTGAGCTGCCCGAAAACGCCGGTGGCGAAGAACGCGAGGACAAGCCTGATCTGGCGAAGCTGCTGGGAGTGAAGCGCGTGAGACGCACCTACGATCCCAAACGAAAGCGAGGCATCCATCGCGCATGAAACAGCTCTGGACTGACGAATACTACATGCGCATGGCGCTTGATCTGGCGCTGCGCGGCATGGGAAAGACGACGCCCAACCCGCTGGTCGGCTGCGTGCTCGTCAAAGACGAAACAGTCGTCGGACGCGGCTGGCACGATCACCTCGGCGGACTGCATGCCGAAGCGGCGGCGCTGCTCGACGCTGGTGAAAAGGCCCGCGGCGCGACGGCCTATGTGACTCTGGAGCCGTGCAGTCATCAGGGGCGGCAGCCGCCGTGCGCCCCTGCGCTTGTCCGTGCCGGCGTGTCTCGCTGCGTCTGCGCCATCGGCGACCCCAATCCCAAAGTCGCCGGCCGAGGACTGCGCATCCTTCAGGAAGCGGGGATCGAGACGGTCTGCGGAGTGCTTGCCGATGATGCTGCCTGGCTGAATCGCGGCTTTCTGTCGCTCCAGACGCGCGGTCGTCCGTGGGTGACGCTGAAAGCGGCTATATCTGCCGACGGTTCCATGTCGCTGGAAAACGGCGCCAGCCGCTGGGTCACAGGTGAAGCGGCACGAAAGGCGGGGCATCTGCTCCGCAGCGAAAACGACGCCATTCTCACCGGCTCGGGGACGCTCGAAGCAGACGATCCGGCGCTCACCGTGCGCGAAACCGAAGGAACCTCGCCCCGGCCCGTGATCCTCAGCCGCGATCTTCGTTGCCTGAACAGGCCGTACAAGGCGCTGAACGAGCGGTCGATCATCTTTGGCGGCGAAGGATCAGCCGTTCCTGAACGATGGAGCGGACAGACCACGCTTGTGCCGCTGACTGCGGATGGCGGGCTCGACCTTGGTGCCGTCATGAAAAAGCTTGGCGAGATGGGGCTGGCCCGCGTTATGATCGAAGCGGGGCCGCGCCTGACCTCGGCTTTTATTCAGGCGGGTTTTGCCGATGAATTTCAGCTGTTTGCCGCGCCGAAGTTCATGGGCGAGGGACGCAAGATCACGACATCGATGCGTCTTGCCAGCATGGGCGAGACGGTGCCGATGACGGTGCGCCGTGTGCGGCCTGTCGGCGATGACCTGTGGATCAAAGGAGGAAATCCATGTTCACTGGACTGGTTGAAGCGACTGGCACGATAGTGCGCGCCACCCGCGGAGGGGATGTGACTGTTTTCCGCGTTTCCTGTCCCTTTGCTGATGAGCTGAAGCGCGGCGAGTCGGTCTGCGTCAGCGGCGTCTGTACGACCGTCACCGACTGCGGTCCAGGATATTTTGACGTGCAGCTCACTGAAGAAACGATGCGCGTTTCGCGCTTTTCGCTGATGATCGCCGGCGACCGCGTTAATCTGGAACGGGCTCTCCCCGTAGGCGGACGTCTCGACGGACATCTCGTTGCCGGTCACGTCGACGGTACGGCTGTCGTCATGGCGCTCAAAAAAGGACCGGCGGCAGCGGAGCTGTGGCTTGATCTACCCATGGAGCTGACCCGCTATGTGGTCCGTAAGGGTTCCATCTGCGTCGACGGCGTCAGTCTGACGGTTGCTTCGGTGAGCGGCAGTTCGTTTTCCGTCGCCGTGATCCCCGAGACGCTGGCCAGGACGACCCTTGGCAGTTTGCGGGCCGGGCAGAAGGTCAATATCGAGACAGACATGATCGCCCGCTATGTGGAAAAGCTGCTCGGACTTTCAGATGAAAATCAGCCGTCAGCGCCGCCGTCTGGGTTGACGATGGAGCGCCTGGCCGAGATGGGCTGGTAAAGACATCTTTTTGAAAAAAATTTCGTCTTTCCTCTTGGGCTGAGCGCATTTTTGATGTACAATCAGCGGGAACTTTTTCGCAAAAAGAACATTTTTCAGGAGGAACAACATGAAAGTCGTCCAGGGAAATCTCGTCGCGCAGGGCGCTCATTACGCCATTGTCGCGTCCCGCTTCAATGAACTGATCACAGGCAAGCTTGTCGAGGGTGCCAAAGATGCGCTCATCCGCCACGGCGTGAAGATGAACGAGTTTGACGTCTACTGGGTCCCCGGAGCCTGGGAACTGCCTCTCACCGTCAAGGAGCTGTGCCTCACGGGGCGTTACGACGCCGTCATTGCCGTGGGCGCGGTCATCCGCGGCGACACGCCGCATTTCGAATACGTCTCTGCCGAGATGTCGAAGGGCCTGGCTGCAACGGGAATCGAGCAGCGCGTTCCTGTTGCTTTCGGCGTGCTGACGACAGAAAATCTGGAGCAGGGGCTGCTGAGATCCGGCAGCAAGGCGGGCAACAAGGGAGCTGAGGCTGCGCTTGCCGCTCTTGAAATGGTCTCGCTGCTGCGCCAGATCCGCGAGAACAGAGATCAATAAAATTTTTCGATAAAAGAGGGAATTACAATGCTTGATATCCGTGTCATCCGTGAAGAGACTGAAGCCGTCAAGGCTTATCTGAAGGCTCGCAACAGCGACTTCAACGTGGACAAAGTGCTTGAGCTGGACGCTGAGAAGAAGAAGCTGCTCGCCGCCGTCGAGGAGCTCAAGGCCAAACGCAACGCCGGCTCGAAGGAAGTCGGCAAGATCCGGGCTGCCGGCGGTGACGCCAGTGCCATCCAGGAAGAGATGAAGAAGATCGGCGAGCAGGTCAAGGCCGACGATGCCCGCGTGGCCGAGATCGATGCCGAGCTCACGGCTCTGCTTCAGCAGATCCCCAACCGTCCCGACGCATCTGTCCCCATCGGCAAGGACGAGACAGAGAACGTCGAAGTGCGCCGCTGGGGCACGCCCCGGACGTTCGACTTCGAGCCCAAGCCTCACTGGGACCTGGCCGAAGCCTGCGGCCTGCTCGACTTCGAGCGCGGCCCCCGCATGGCGCAGAGCCGCTTTACCGTTTTCAAGGGGCTGGGGGCGCGTCTTGAGCGTGCGATCATGAACTACATGCTTGACATGCACACGATGAAGCACGGCTACACCGAGTTCAACGTGCCCGTCATGGTCAATTCGGAGACGATGCTCGGCACCGGCCAGCTGCCTAAGTTTGCCGAAGACCTGTACAAGGTCGACCGCGACGATCTCTGGCTCATTCCTACGGCCGAAGTGCCGCTGACCAATCTTCATCACGGCGAGATGCTGGCAGAGAGCGATCTGCCGAAGTACTACACGGCCTACACGCCCTGCTTCCGCCGCGAGTCCGGAAGCTACGGCCGCGATGTGCGCGGCATCATGAGACTGCACCAGTTCGACAAGGTCGAGATGGTCAAGATCTGCACGCCGGAGACGAGCTGGGATGAGCTTGAAAAGCTGACGAACAACGCTGAAGAGGTCCTTCAGGGGCTCGGGCTGCCGTATCGCGTGATCGTGCTCTGCACGGGCGACATGGGCTTCGGCTCTGCCAAGACGTACGACGTCGAAGTGTGGCTGCCGAGCCAGAACTGCTACCGCGAGATCAGCTCGTGCAGCAACTGCGTCGATTTCCAGGCGCGGCGCATGAACACGCGCTACCGTCCCGCCGACGGCGGCAAGCCGAAGTTCGTCCACACGCTCAACGGTTCCGGCCTGGCGATCGGCCGCACGCTCATCGCGGTGCTGGAGAACGGCCAGAACGCCGACGGCTCCATCGACCTGCCCGATGCGCTCGTTCCCTACATGGGCGGCGTCAAGCACATCGATCCTCTCGGCAAGTAAGCTGTATTGCAGCAACGAATAAAAAGGCGCTTCATCGCGGCGTATGCGGTGAAGCGCCCTTTTCTGTTGGAAAAATCAGCGGCAGTGTGTTTTCGAACTTTTTTGCGAAAATTTATGAGTTTCTGTTTGTGTTTTACGAATTCATCTGCTAGAATGAACAAGATTAGTCGAGATGCGGTTTTTGCTGATTCGCCGCGTCTGTGAAATGATAAATGCGTAATGTGCAAGGAGGGACCGGCGAATGGAGTTTCAGTTCAGCGCTGGCGCGCTGGGAGCGCTGCTTGCGATCGCTGCCGGATGCGTGCTGCTGCAGCGTTTTTTCCGGAGTAAGCTGAGCCGGGATCAGTATTTTTATATGCGCGATCTGTCGCTGATGTCGGTGATGATGCTGCTTGCGCTGTGGAGCGGCAGTGACCGGATCGAGGCGCTGGTGGCCTGTTCGCTGCTGGCGATGGTGATCGGACTGGCAGAGCAGGCACGGCCCAGTCGCGGCTTTTACTCGTTCATCGTGCTGCCGGGGCTGATCTTCGCGCTGACAGGCCAGCCGATCTCGTTTGTATCGTCGGCAGGTTCGACGTTTTTGTATCTGACGCAGTGGCAGTCGGTCGTTTTGACGACGGCGTGGATGACGCTGTTTCCTGTTCTCTTCCGGCGGCTCGATCAGATCCCTGGACTTGCTGGGCATCTGCTGGGCGTCAGCCTGTCACTGATGTCGGCCGTGACGTATTTTTCGCGTCAGAATCTGAACGAGGCGTTTCTCGTCTCTCTTGTCTCGCTTGTGCTTGTCTGTGCCTACTGGAGCCGGCTCGGACACCAGTTCAGGCAGCTTGGCGCGCCGCTGGCCTCGCTGTGGGGAACGCTCGTAGCGGGCATCTCGATCATCGGTGTCAGCAAGGGCATCACGCTGACGGCGCTGATGGTCATTCCGCTGGGGTTTTATGCGGTGCCGCTGGCGGAGATGTCGCTGGGGCTCGTCAGTCACGCCTTTACGCACGCGCCGGCACATCCTGTCGACCTGTACAGCCGCGTCATCGAGCGCGGCGTCGATCATCCGGCGGCGGTGCGGCTTGTGACAGAGATCTGTTTCCTGGTGGGCGGTTCTGTCTCGCTGATGCAGCTCATGCCTGATTCGGCTGCGCTGAAGATGGTCGTTCCCGTCATGGCAGGGCTGCTGCTGCTCGTCCTCTGGGGCGTGCACGGCGGACGGCGTCCTCGCGCGAACGGTCACTCGCTGTGGGGCGTGAAGATCGACGGCATTTCGATGAATTACGCTCTTTCAAAAACGCTGGCGTGGCTGAGGAGCGATGAACGCAAGTTCCGCATGGTGGTCACGCTGAACGCTCTGGGACTGAACGAGACTCGCAGCGACGCTGATTTCCGTCGTCTGGCTAACGAAGCCGACCTGACGCTGCCCGATGGCTCAGGACTTGTGTGGGCGATGCGAAAGCTGAAGATGCCTGTCGTGGAGCGGATCGCGGGGGTCGATTACATGGACCGCCTCTGCCGGTTGGCTGCTTCGGAAGGCATCCCGATCTACCTGCTCGGCGGCCGCCCGGGGATCTCCCGCAGAGCGGCGGAGAAGCTGATGAAGCTGCACCCCGGTCTGATTGTGACGGGGTGCTACGACGGATACTTTGACCGGGCATACTCGACGAAGATCGCGGAGCATATCCGTGAGAGCGGCGCGCGAATCCTTTTCGCAGCGCTGGGAATGCCTGCGCAGGAAAAATGGCTCGACAGCCAGCGCCAGGCGCTGGACGGCGTTTTGTGCGTCGGTGTCGGCGGCAGTTTTGACGTGTATGCGGGCGTGCTGAAGCGCGCGCCGAAGTTCTGGCAGAAGATCGGCTGCGAATGGCTGTACCGTCTGTTTCAGGAGCCGTGGCGCATCAAGCGCGACCTGCAGCTTTTTTCGTTCGTGATCATGGTCCTTCGGGAGCGCTTCAATATTTTCCCGTGGAAAGATCCGGAAGAGAAACGCTGACGGAGACGATGCCGTGAAGATCCAGGTGCTTGCGATGGGACGCCCCAGGGAGCCGTTCATCATTCAGGGCGTTGAGCATTATCAGACACGACTGAAACCGCTTCTGCCGGTCGAGTGGATATTCCTCCCGGAGCCGGGGCGCGGCCGCAGCCTGAGCGAAGAGCAGCGGCGCGAGCTGGAAGGGCAGGAGTTTCTGCGCCGTATCGACGGACGCGACGCACTTTTTCTGCTTGATGAACGCGGCCGGCAGTGGACGAGTGAGGAACTTTCATCACGGCTGTACGAAAAGATTGCCTTGGGACAGGGCAAGCTGATCTTTCTGATCGGAGGTCCGTACGGCACTTCGAAGGAGCTTCAGACGCGCGCCGATATGCTCCTGTCCCTGTCAAAAATGACGTTTACGCACGAGATGGCGCTTTTGCTCATGGCTGAGCAGATCTATCGGGCCGCGATGATCCACAGCGGCTCAAAATATCATCATTAAAGAACTGAAAGGAAGCAGGATTCACATGAACTTTGGCGGACGCGGCGGAATGGGAAACATGAGCCAGATGCTCAAGCAGGCTCAGGCGATGCAGGCAAAGATGATGCAGGCTCAGGAGGAGCTGAAGCAGGCTCGGGTCGAGGGCAGTGCCGGCGGCGGCATGGTGTCAGCGACGGTCAACGGTCAGGGCGAGCTGGTCAGCGTGAAGCTGACTCCCGAGGTGGTCAATCCCGACGACATCGAGATGCTTGAAGACCTGATCCTTGCCGCCGTATCAGATGCTGCAAACAAAGCGCGCGAGATGATGGAGTCCCGCATGGGGGCGCTGACCGGCGGCATGAAGCTGCCTTTCTAAGCGATGGCGCTGCCTGAACCGATCGAACATCTGATTTCTCTGCTGAAGAAATTTCCCGGCGTCGGCGAAAAAAGCGCGCGGCGCATGGCGTTTTACGTGCTTCAGCAGGGGAACGAATACGGTGAAGAGCTTTCCCGTGCTGTCGGCGAGCTGAACACGCGCCTGACGACGTGCGAAAAGTGCGGAAACCTTACGGAGTTCCAGCCCTGTCCCATCTGCAGCGATCCGCTGCGCGACCGTTCGCTCCTCTGTGTGACAGAGTCGCTCGAAGACCTTGTCAGCATCGAGCAGTCGGGATTGTATAACGGGCTGTATTTTGTGCTGGGTATGTCACTTTCGCCGCTTGAAGACAGGGAAAAGCTGCCCGCTCACACGCTTGAAAAGCTGCTGCGCCGCTTTCAAGAGTATCCGATCAGCGAGGTCATCATCGCGACGAACCCGCGGATCGAGGGCGATATGACATTTTATGCACTGCTTGACGCGCTTCGCGACGTGCCTGTGAAGAAGTCGCGCCTTGCATACGGTCTGCCGGTCGGCGGCTCGATCGAGTTTGCCGATAGGGTCACGCTCCACGCAGCGCTGGAAAGCCGTCAGGAAGTAAAAGGATAACTGGATGCCCGACAATCTGCATCAAGGCTGTCGGGCATTATTGAATGCTGTTCATTGAAGGGAGAGCGCGTCATGAAGACAGCCTTTGTGATCCTTGCCGCGGGAAAAGGCGAGCGTCTGGGCGGCGAGCCCAAACAGTTTCGCCGTCTTGCCGGCCGGCCGCTGTGGCGGTGGAGCCTGGACTGTGCGCTCTCGCTCCAAAAGAGCGCACAGATCGACGAGATCGTGCTCGTGCTGCCTTCAGCTGATACAGCTGAAAAATTGAGAGCGCAGCTCCCCGAAAACACGACTGTGACAGCGGGAGGAGCGACGCGCTCGCTGTCGGTGCTTGCCGCATTGCGTGCGACGGAGGCAGACGCCGTGCTTCTGCACGATGCCGCTCGTCCGTTTGTGGATGCTTCGCTGTGCGAACGGCTTCTGTCAAAGTTTACCGGAGCGAATGCGGTGATCCCGCTGCTGCCTGAGGCGAACGCCCTCAAACGGATCAGCGGAGGGGCGATCACGGCGATGGACCGCGACGGCGTGTTCATCACACAGACCCCTCAGCTGTTCCCGCGCTCGATGCTGCTTCGGATGCTTGAACATTCTGCTGATTTTTCCTATAAGGACGAGGCAGAGCTGTGGCTTCAGCAAGGTGAAACACTGGACTGGGCAGAAGGTTCGCAGATCAATTTCAAAGTCACGGAAAGGGGCGACTGGGAGATGGCGCAGATGCTTGCGTCCCGTCCAGACGAGATCAGAAACGGTTTGGGATATGACGTCCATCCCTGCGTGCCTGGGCGACCGTTTGTGCTCGGCGGCGTGGTGATCCCTTCGCGCCTTGGGCTGGACGGGCATTCGGACGCTGATGCGCTGACGCACGCTGTTGCTGATGCGGTGCTCAGTGCTGCCGGACTGCCCGATATCGGCACGCTGTACCCGGCTTCTGACGTGCGCTATAAGGACATCTGCAGCATGGAGCTGCTGAAAGACGCTGTTACCCGTGCCGAATCCGAAGGCTGGAATGTTGACTGGATCAGCGCGGTCCTCACGGCGCAAACGCCGCGGCTTGCTCCCTGGAAAGACGAGATCGTCCGCTCGCTTGAAGGCGTCCTCGGCGAAGGGCGTGTGAGCGTCACGTTTAA
>JAGAYQ010000385.1 GCA_017940445.1 Pyramidobacter sp.
GCCGCCAAAGTAGCGCTCAAACTGCGCTGCGCTGCTCACGCGAATCGGCGTATTGACAGGGCCGCGCTCGGTAATGCCCTCGACGCACGAAATGCCTTTCAGCAGAGTATCGACGTAAAAGCTCGCGTCTTCCTCGTTCATGACAACACGGGGGAATCCCATACCCATTATTCAGCCCCTCCTTCATCTTCGATCGAAATAGCGCCGGCCTGCTCTGCTGCTTTCATGGCTGCGCTTACCTTCGCCGCGTCAATGACGATGCCCTTGTTTCCACGTCCGGCCGGGCGCAGATACAAGCTCTCGCCGCCAGTGAGCGGATAATCCCGGCTGACCGGCGAAAGGTTCTTCACGCGCACACGCGGCACTGCCGTCGTAACGGTCTCCGTTTCGTTTTTCTTTGCCATTGCTCTATCCCCTTTCAGCTTCAATATCGGTGATGATCTCTGTAATGAGCTTGCCTTCCTCCGTCATGCCACTGTGCACCTCGACATCGCGGATTTTCAGGCTGCCCGTCGCCTCGTAAATCTCGGACACATTCGGTTCGCCGCTCCCCGAAGGGAAGCGTTCCCACTCCCACGAAAACTCGCGTTCCCGTTCAGTGCCTTCTTGCGTCACTGTCAGCACTGGCGAATTCTGCGCGAGCTGCGAACAGCGCTCCAGCAGATTGAGAAGATCGAGCGCGTTTTCAGCGCTCAGGCTGACTGCAAATCTCAGGTCAAAAAAGCGCGGCGACGGTTCACGTGCGTATGTTTCTGCATCGCGGTCTGTCTCCGTGATCTTGTACCCTGCACGCCTCATGTCCATAGCCTCGGCAGGTTCAGGCCCCTCAAGCACGATAGCGGGAACTCGCTCAAGCTCTGTTATGCCGCCTGGCGACAAATGCGTATTCGGCTCAACTGTCTTGAAGAGCTGAATCAATGCTCGCGTCGATTCACGTATCATGCGTAAGCCTCCTGTATCGTCTGCGTATAAATTTCACGCAACCTCTTGCGAAAAGCAGGGTCATTGATAGTCGCCCGGAGGTAACTCCGTTCAGGTATGCGGATAAACTGTGTGCTCGCTTTCAGGTGAATGCCCTGATAATGCAGATATGCACGCATTTTGTCCGTTACCTTGATCGTGCAGCCGTACTCATGCACAGCGGCGATGTTCACGTCGCCCTTTTTGCCTCGCACAGACTTTTTGACGCCGACAATGACTTCCTCGGGTGAGTTGACCTGATACGTCGCGCTGTTGCGCAAGTCGCCGTAGTTGATGAGCGGTTTGCTGCTCTTTTTCTGCGCGATCGTCCACTGACTGAGCGGGGCAAAAGTTTTGCCGCCCGGCGCGCCGCTTGTAATGCCGCGCTTCACTTCGCCGGCTGCGAAAACGCCTGCGCGGTTGGCGGCTTTGAGCAACGTCTGCTGCATGTACTTCGGTGACAAGAGGCGAATTGCCTTGTCCCAATCGCCTATCAGCTCGCCGCTGCTCATGATCCGCGTCTCCGAACAAATGCGACATGGACGTGATGGAACTTTCCGCCGTAATGCGCTTTGGGGGCGACTTCGACCACAACGAGGCGTCCGCTTCCTTCAAGCTCCATTTCGTCGCCTTTTACGGCTCCCACGCGCTGCCAGTCGTCCGCGTAAAAC
>JAGAYQ010000386.1 GCA_017940445.1 Pyramidobacter sp.
CGAAAACTAGTATAAAAACATTTGCGCCGCAGAAAATGTTCCTGGTGACACATTTTCTGCGGCGCAATTTTTTATCAGTGTCTGATCTCGATCTTCGGGTGCGGCTGATCGAGGATGGCGCGCTTGGCACGGTCGATCAGGGCCAGCACTGCCGGCGAAAAGACGCGGTCTTTCTTCCAGGCGATGATGTTGCGGCGGTAGTACATCGGGTCTTCGATCGTGTAAAACACGGGATGGAACTGTTCCTGTGCCATCGCCAGCTTTGCACCGTTGGACGTGGTGAACGTCAGGCCCATCCCCGCTGCGGCCAGCAGCGTGATGGTGCGCAGGCTGGTGAGCTGCATGACGGTCTTCACATGCAGCGCGTATTTTTCCAGCAGCAGCTGCGTCACTCGGTACACGCCCTGTGCCGGGGTCAGCATGAGGAAATCCTCCCCCTCCAGCAGCTCCGGCACGATGTACTGCGGCCGCAGCGGGCTGTTTTCGCTCAGGTCGGCAAAACGGGCCAGCGGATGATCGGCCGACGAGATCAGATAGATCGGCGCGTCGTTAACGGCCTCGTAGGCGATGTCGCCCGACCCGATCGGCAGCGTCGAGACGCAGAAATCCATCTGTCCGGCGAGGATGGCTCGCTCGAAAAACGCGTTCGTCCCTTCCATGATGCGCACGTCCACGCCCGGATAATCGCGGACGAACTGCGGCAAAATCAGCGGCAGCCAGGCCGTGCCGCGTTCGACGGTGATGCCCAGGCGCACGCGTTCCTTCGCGCCGAGGGCGATGTTTTTCATCTCCTCACGCATGGCCGTCCCGATGTCGAGCAGCTTGCGGGCGCTCTCAAGGAAGCGCTCGCCGGCGTACGTCAGCTTCAGCGGCGTCGTCGAGCGGTCGAACAGCGTCACGCCGAGATCCTTTTCCTGACGGCGGATCGCCTTGGTCAGCGCCGGCTGCGAGATGTGCAGCATCTCCGCTGCGCGCGTGATGTTGCGCGTCTGCGCTACCGTCAGCAGATAACGGTAGATGTCGTTATTCATGGACCGCTCCCCTCCCGCGCCGGTTATGATTTCCATACGAATCTTTCATGCGACGGCGCTCCACTGTTCCATTATAATACGCGTAGAAGATTTCGGGACATTTTCCCCGCACGAAAGGAATGATCGCACTTGAGTCTTGCCGATGTATACGCGCACTTGAAGGCTCACGAAGCCGAAGATCTGGAGCTGCTCAAAAAGCTCGTCGCGCAGCCCAGCGTGAGCGCCCGCAATATGGGCGTGACCGACTGCGCCGAACTGCTCCGCGGTCTGCTGACCGGTCTGGGCTGCACGAACGTGAACGTCTTTTCTACGCCGACGAAGCCGCTCGTGTTCGGAGAGCTGAGATCGAAAAAGCCGGGCGCGAAGACGGTGCTGTTTTACGGCCATTACGACACGCAGCCGCCGGAGCCTGAGGAAGAATGGCTGACGCCGCCGTTTGAGCCGACGGTGAAGGACGGCCGGCTGTACGGCCTGGGCACAGCCGACAACAAGGGACAGTTCCTCGCCCATATCCTCGCCGTGCGCAGCTGGCTGGCCGCAGCGGGCGACGTGCCCGTCAGCGTCAAGTTCATCCTCGACGGCGAGGAGGAAAGCGGCTCGCCCAGCCTGCCCGACTTTGTGCGAGCGCATCGGGAGCTGCTGGCCGCCGATTTCGTCTACAACTCCGACGGGCCGATGAACGCCGGAGACTTCCCGGAGATCAAGCTGGGCTCGCGCGGCGATCTGTCGTTCGAACTTTCGCTGACCACAGCGACGCATCAGAATCATTCCAAGACAGGGCAGCTCATCCCCAACCCGGCCATCGAGCTGTGCCGCCTGATCGCCGCGATCGTCGACGAAAACGGGCGCGTGACCATCCCGCATTTTTACGATGACGTGCTCCAGCCCACGGACTACGAGAGCCGGATCATCGACGAGCTGGAATTCGACGCCGAAGCGCTGAAAAAGATCTACGGCACGAAAAAGCTTGAGAAGAACGACAAGCAGAGCTATTACCGCCAGCTCATGTTCATGCCCACGTTCACGATCAACGGCATGAGCGGCGGCTACACGGGCCCCGGCCACAAGACCTGCGTGCCGCACAAAGCGTTTGTCCGCTGCGACGTACGGCTGGTGCTGAACATGGACCCCGAAAAGGTCGCCCGGCAGATCACTGATTTTGTGCACGCGTTCGATCCCGAGATCGCCGTCACGTTCGAGCCCCATCCCATGCTGCCGTCGCGCACGCCCGCTGAGCTGCCTGTGTGTCAGGCCGTCATCGGCGCAGTCAGGTCCGTTTACCCGAAGGCCGTCATCCATGCCAGTTCCGGCGGCAGCACGCCGGGCTACGTGTGGACCGACATCATGAAGACGCCCTGTCTGCTCGTACCCTACGGCAACGCCGACCAGACGAACCACTCGCCCAACGAGAATCTGCGTCTCGACTGCTATTACAACGGCGCAAAAGTCAGCGCCGCCGTCATCGACGCCGTGGCGAACATGGATCATACTGTTTTTCGTTAAAACGGCTAACGTATTATCAGCCGTTTTATAGCGCCGTCAGGCGCGTCGAAAAACGTATGAGACGGCGTGGCGCCGATTTTGCGCCGACTGCCGCGCCTGTCTTGAGCGCGGCCGCGCGATGGGCATTTTCATCGCGCATGAGTATCAGTAGCGAGAAAACAGTCATCATTCCCTTTTGGTTATGGCGCCGATAAAAAGGTTTCACTTGATTCCGGCGGCGCTTCCTGATATGGTACAATCACCTGAAGAAGGAAGAATATTCTTTCTTTTTGAGGAGACACTGATCCGGCGGCCCCGACCGCAGCCAAGCGGGGCGCGGCACATTCATCAGCGTTTCCTTAACTTATGAAGGAGGCAGTTTTCATGAAAGCAACGCGTTACGGACTTTTCGCGGCTGTGCTGTTCGGGCTTGCAGCTTCGGCTTTTGCGGCCGATGCGCCCAAGAGCACGAAGGACACGCTGATGTACGGCGTCAACGCCGAGGCGGCTTCGCTTGATCCGTCCACCAGCAAGGACACTGTCACCCACATGATGATGCTGCAGCTGTATGACACGCTCGTCGCCGTCGATCCGCAGGACTACACCAAGTACGTCCCCGGCCTGGCCACCGAGTGGACGTTCAACGCCGACAGCACCGAGCTGACGTTCACCATCCGCGACGGCGTCAAGTTCCACAACGGCGACACGATGACCGCCGACGACGTTCTCTTCTCGCTGAACCGTTCGTTCAAGTCCAGCTACTCCTCGGGCATCCGCGCCGCCATCAAGGGCTTTGAGAAGGTCGACGACAAGCACGTCAAGCTGATCCTCAAGTACCCCTACGCGCCCATCCTCGAGGTGATGAGCAACCTCACCTTCGGCATCGTCAGCAAGCGCGCCGTGGAAGAGGCCGAGGCCAAGGGCGTCAACTTCGCCCGCAATCCCTGCGGCACCGGCGCTTACAAGATGAAGGAATGGAAGAGCGGCGATCAGCTCGAGCTTGAGCGCTTCGACGACTACTACCGCGGACCGGCGCCCATCAAGACCGTGATCTACAAGCTGATCCCCGACGCCTCGTCCGGCGCCATCGGCCTTGAAGACGGCTCGCTCGATTTCTACTACCTGCCCGCCCACACCGACTACGAATACCTCAAGACGCTCGATAACCTGACGAGCATCACCTGCCCCGGCATCGGCGTGCACCACATCACGTTCAACGTCACCGACGGCGTCTTCAAGGACAAGCGCGTCCGTCAGGCCGTTGCCTACGCGCTCAACCGCGACGACATCGTCATCGGCGGCGCCGAGGGCTATGCCGACGTGTGCAACGTGCTGTGCCCCGTGTCGGTCTTCGGCTACGACAAGGAAGCCAAGTGGTATGAGCAGAACCTCGACAAGGCCCGCGAGCTTCTGAAGGAAGCCGGCTACCCCAACGGCTTTGACGTGGTCTTCTCGATGCAGGGCTCGGCCACCTATATGAACCCCGCCGAAGTCATGCAGGACCAGCTTCGCCAGATCGGCATCAACGTCACCTTCGACAAGATGGAGCGCGCTACGTATCTTGACATCGTCGCCGGCAAGCGCCAGTTCGTCGCCTCGCTGCGCATGATCAACGCCTCTGTGCGCGACGCCGACTACGTGCTCACCCGCCGCGTGCACAGCAGCATGATCGGCGGCGGCAACAACTACGCCGGCTACAAGAACGAGGACGTTGACAAGTGGCTCGATGCCGCCCGCCAGGAGACTGATCCGGCCAAGCGCATGGAGCTGTACCGCAAGGTCTACGCCCAGCTGAAGGAAGACGTGCCGCTGATCCCCATCTACACGGACTATCAGCAGTTCTTCTTCAACAAGCATCTCAAGGGCATCTATCCTCACCCCGTGTTCCGCTTCCCGGTCCACGAGATGTATTTCGACTAAAAAGACCGCGTCCTCAACGGATTTGCGCTGTAACGAAAAAGGACGCTGCGAGCATTTCGCGGCGTCCTTTTCTGTAACAGGACCTTGAACCAGGCACAAGCTGCCGCACGGCCCTGGTAAAGCGCGGCAGCCTGCTTTGTTTTTTGATTTTGGGCTTTCAATTACTCTACTCATTCCTGATTACTCATTCTTAATTGAATTTTTTGGGGGGAAACCATGTTACGCTACATTTTCCGGCGGCTGCTGATGCTGATCCCCGTCGTTCTCGGCGTGGCGCTGTTCATCTTCGCCGTCATGGATTTCACGCCCGGAGACCCTGCGGTGATGATCCTCGGCGAAGGCGCGACAGAGGCCGAATACGCGGCTCTGCGCGCTGAACTGGGGCTGAACGATCCGCTGCTGCTCCGCTACGGGCGCTACATCCTCAACGCGCTCAAGGGCGATTTCGGCGTCTCGTACCGCACGCAGATTCCCGTGTTCCAGGAGATCGCCGCCCGTCTGCCCTACACGGCTGTGCTCGCTATCGTCAGCACGCTGATCGCCGTCACGATCGGCCTGCCCGTGGGCGTCTTCTCGGCCGTCAAGCAGTATTCGCTGTCCGACAACTTCGCGCTGGGCTGCGCGCTGCTGATGACCTCGATGCCCACGTTCTGGCTGGCGATGATGCTCGTGCTCTACTTCTCGCTCAAGCTCAAATGGCTGCCTGCCATGGGCGTCAAAGACTGGACGAATTTCATCCTGCCGGCCATCGCCAACGCCTCGGCGACGACAGCGTCGCTGCTGCGCATGACACGGTCGACGATGCTTGAGGTGATCCGTCAGGACTACATCCGCACGGCACGCGCCAAGGGCGCCAAGGAGTCGACCGTCATCTTCGGACACGCGCTGCGCAACGCGCTGCTGCCCGTCGTCACGCTGATCGGCGTCAACTTTGGAGCGGCGCTCAGCGGCACGATCGTCATCGAGCAGGTATTCGCCATTCCCGGCCTGGGGCAGCTGATGGTCAACGCCATCCGCACCAAGGACACGCCGATGATCATCGCCTCGCTGCTGTTCACGGCGATCATCGCCTCGCTCGTCAATCTGCTGGTCGACATCCTCTACGCCTACATCGATCCCAGACTGAAGGCCAAGTTCTCCGTCATCAAAAGAAAGAAGGTGAGCGCATGACGGCGCCCGAAAGCTCGCAGAACGTCTCCGTCGAGAGCCGCCTGCGCAAGTACCGCAAGAAGAGCCAGTTCCGCACGATCTGGAACCGTCTCAAGAAAAACCGCCTCGCCATCTTCGGCCTCGTGCTCTTCACGCTGATGCTCGGCGTCGTCGCCACCGCCGATCTGTATTACAGCTACGAGCAGGACGCCGTGGCGCAGAACCTGCGTCTGCGCTTCAAGTCGCCCGGCAAGGTCCCCGGCCATCCGCTGGGCACCGACCAGTACGGGCGCGACGTGCTCGCCCGCGTCATCTACGGCGGACGCATCTCCATGTTCGTCGGCCTGGCAACGATCTGCGTCTCGCTGTCGCTGGGCTCGCTCATCGGCGCAACGGCCGCCTACTACGGCGGCAAGGTCGACAACATCCTCATGCGCATCATGGACGTCTTTCTGGCCATCCCCAACATCCTCATGGCGATCACGCTCGTGGCGGCGTTCGGCACCAGTCTGTTCAACCTGATCCTGGCGATGGGACTGGCCGGCACGCCGAAGATGTCGCGCATCGTTCGCTCGGCCGTGCTTTCCATCATCGGCACCGACTACATCGAGGCGGCGCGCGCCTGCGGCACCAGCGACATGCGCATCATCTTCCGCCATATCCTGCCCAACGCCATGGGCCCCATCCTCGTGCAGGCCACGCAGACGGTCGCCCGCTCGGTCATCACCGTGTCGTCGCTCAGCTTCATCGGTCTGGGCATTTCCGAACCGACGCCCGAATGGGGCGCGATGCTGTCGGCGGCCAAGAGCCAGCTGCGCTATCATCCCTATCTGGCGGTCTCGCCCGGCATTGCCATCGTCATGGTCGTCGTCTCACTGACGCTCCTCGGCGACGGTCTGCGCGACGCGATGGACCCCAGACTGAAGAACTAGGGAGGCGTCCGGCATGTCTGAAAAACTTCTTGAAGTCAAAGATCTGCATGTGATGTACCGCACCGACGACGACAACGTCTACGCGCTGAACGGCGTCGACATCGCCGTCGAAAAGGGCAAGACGCTCGGCCTCGTCGGCGAGACGGGCGCGGGCAAGACGACGCTGGCGCTTTCGATCATGCGTCTGCTGCCCGACCGCGTCGGCTTCATCACCAAAGGCGGCATCACGCTCGAAGGCCGCGATCTGCTTTCGCTCACCGAGGCCGACATGCGCACGCTGCGCGGCAGCGACATCTCGATGATCTTCCAGGATCCGATGACCAGCCTCAACCCCATCCACACCGTCGGCGACCAGATCGCCGAGGTGATCGCGCTGCACAATCAGCAGGCGTCGAAGGCCGAAGTGGAGCGCAAGGTGGACGAGATGCTGGAGATGGTCGGCATCCCCGCGATCCGCAAGAGCGAGTATCCCCATCAGTTCTCCGGCGGCATGAAGCAGCGCATCGTCATCGCCATCGCGCTGGCGTGCAATCCCCGTCTGCTGCTGGCCGACGAGCCCACGACGGCGCTCGACGTGACCATCCAGGCGCAGGTGCTGGAGATGATGAACGAGCTCAAGCAAAAGCTCCAGACCTCAATGATCCTCATCACGCACGATCTGGGCATCGTCGCGCAGATCTGCGACCAGGTAGCGATCATGTACGCCGGCGAAGTCGTGGAGATCGGCACGGTGGAAGACATCTTTGAGGGCACGCAGCATCACCCCTACACGGTCGGGCTGTTCGGGGCCATCCCCAACATGGCCGAGGAATCGCCGCGGCTGCACCCCATCGACGGGCTGATGCCCGATCCGTCGGTCGTGCTGCCCGGCTGCCCGTTCGCCGAACGCTGCCCGCACGCGCAGGACAAGTGCCGCGAAAGCCGTCCGGCCCCCGTCGCCGTGAACAATGGAATGCACCGCGTCAAGTGCTGGCTGGCGAAGAGCGCTTTGGAGGGATAGACGATGACGGCACCGCTTATTGAAACTCGGCACCTGAAAAAGTATTTCAGCACGCCGCACGGACTTCTGCACGCCGTCGACGACGTGAACATTGCCATCCCCGCCGGCAAGACGCTGGGCGTCGTGGGCGAATCCGGCTGCGGCAAGTCGACGCTGGGGCGCGTGATCCTGCGCCTGCTCGAAGCCACGTCGGGCGAAGTGCTCTTTAACGGCGAGAACATCCTGAACTACTCTCCCAAACAGATGAAGGAGATGCGCAAGGCGATGCAGATCGTCTTCCAGGACCCGTTCGCCTCGCTCAATCCCAGAATGACCGTTTCGGAACTGATCGCCGAGCCGATGAAGGTGTGCGGCGTGGGCAGGAACGACCGCGAGCGGCTGGAGCGCGTCTTTCAGCTGATGGAAACGGTCGGGCTGGCTGAACGCTTCGTCAACACCTACCCGCACGAGATGGACGGCGGCCGCCGTCAGCGCATCGGCATCGCCCGCGCGCTGGCGCTCGATCCGCAGTTCATCGTCTGCGACGAGCCGGTGTCGGCGCTCGACGTGTCGATCCAGGCGCAGATCCTCAACCTGCTCATGGACCTTCAGGACAGCAAGGGCTACACCTATATGTTCATCACGCATGACATGAGCGTGGTCAAGCACATCAGCGACCAGATCGCGGTGATGTACCTGGGCCAGTGCGTGGAGCTGGCGCCCACGAAGACGCTGTTCAGCGATCCGCTGCACCCCTACACGCACGGACTGCTCAACGCCATCCCCATCCCCAGCCTGAAGCACCGCAAGGCGCTGCACATCATGAAGGGCGAAGTGGTCAGCCCCATCGATCCCAAGCCGGGCTGCCGGTTCGCGGCCCGCTGCCCGGAAGCGACGGACGAGTGCCGCCGTGAAGGCCAGACGCTGCGCGAGGTTGCGCCGGGGCACTTTGTCTCTTGCTTCAAACGCTAGTTTTTTCACGCAAAAAGCCGCTGCGACACGACGCGGCGGCTTTATCTCTCACGAAAAGAGGTCTTTTTCCTGATGGATCATTTCCAGATCGTCAACGTCGAGCCGGGCACGCCCTATCAGATGGGCTTTCAGTACGGCGCGCAGGCTGTGTGCCAGATCCATGGCGGCATCGCCGACTATAAGACGCTGTTCGCGCAGACCAGCACGATGAGCTGGGACGAGATCGCCCAGTACGCCGTCAGCTACGCGCCTATCGTCAAGGCGGCCTATCCCGAACTGATCGATGAGGTGCGCGGCATCGCCGACGGCGCAGGTGTGTCGTTCGCCGACGTGATGGTGCTGAACACCCGCTACGAGATCACCAAGTTCCCCAAGCCGCACGAGTGCACCAGCTTCTCGCTGCTTCCCGAAGCCACCGCGGGCAGCAAGGCATACACCGGCCAGAACTGGGACTACCTCGACGGCATCATCGACAACATCGTCATCGTCCACTACACCCTGCCCGACG
>JAGAYQ010000387.1 GCA_017940445.1 Pyramidobacter sp.
ATCCGAAATGGCAGGGACAGTTCGTCATGCCTGATCCCAATACCGCTGGTTCGACGAAAGCGGCTGTCTGGGCCTTGGTCAACGATAAGCGCTACGGCTGGGATTACTTCAAGGCCCTCAAGGCTAACGAAGTGGGGCTTGAGTCTTCGACGGGCAATGCAGAGAACCGCGTTGTCTCTGCCGCCTTCAAGGCAGGGCTCGGCTGCGACTACCGGATGCTGAACCTTGTCGCCAACGGCACGCCGATCGGCTTCAACAACACGCAGGACGTTATCTGCACCTGCCCGTGCCCCATCGCCATCCCCAAGGGCTGCCCCAACGAAGAGCTCGCCAAGCTGCTCTTTGACTGGCTCCTTGACCCGAAGGGCGGTCAGTACGTCATGGCGCAGGAATGCAACCTCACCGTCGCGAATGCGGACACCGAACTTCCGGCTGGCCGCCTGAAGTCGACCGAGGTCGACGCGATTGCTATCCCCGTTGACTGGAACGAGATGGTCAAGGGCGCGCCGGAAATGCTTGCGAAGTTCGACGAGCTGTTCAAGAACTAAAACAGCAATTTCTGACACATAAAGATTACTGCAATAACAGGATGTGGCCGAACAGTCGCTGTTCGGCCACTCTCTGTAATCTGGAACCGCCATCCAGAAAGGAAACTGACTTATGAACAAAGTTGAATTTAAAAACGTCACGCTGTCGTACGGAAACAATACGATCGTCCGTGACTTCAGCCTGTCGATCAAGGAACGCGAGATCGTGGGGATCATCGGCCCCTCGGGCTGCGGCAAGACGACGATCGCCCGCGCGCTCTGCGGCCTGATGAACCCGGATTCGGGAGAGATCTACATGGACGGCCAGCCCGTGTTCAGCCGTTCCCAGCGCGTCAATATCCCGCCCGAAAAGCGCGGCATCGGCATCGTGTTTCAGGATTATGCGGTGTGGCCGCACATGTCGGTGTTTGACAACATTGCCTATCCTCTCAAGAAGCAGGGCGCCCCGCAAGCGGAGATTGCAGCGCGAGTCCATGACGCTCTTGAGCAGGTCGACCTCAAGGGTTACGACCGATACATGCCCTCCCAACTGTCGGGCGGCCAGCAGCAGCGTGTCGCCATTGCCCGTGCGCTCACAGCCTCAAGGGATCTCGTGATCATGGACGAGCCGATCACAAATCTTGACGCGAAGCTGCGGGCGAGCATGCTCGTCGAGATCAGGCTGATGCAGCAACGTCTCGGCACGACGATCATCTACATTACCCATGACCAGGGCGCGGCGCTTCAGCTGTGCGACCGCATTGTTCTGCTCGATGCTCAGGGCAGTATAGTCCAGGTCGGGGCCGACGAGGACCTGATCGAGAAGCCCGCATCGCGCTACGTCTTTTCGTTCATGGGCATCTCGAACTTTATCCCTGTGGAGGAAGCTGACGGCCAGTACTGCCTCAAGCTTGACCACCTGATCCCGTTTTCGAAGACGCGTCCCGAAGGCTGGATCGACGGTCCGGCGGAGATGGGCGTGCGCCCGATGGATATGATTATCGCCCCCGACGGTCTCGTTCCCGCTAGGGTGACTCAGGCCACGTTCCTCGGCAACATGTACAACTATTTCGTCGAGATCGGCGGTCATGAGTACCGCCTGCAGCGCAGCACGCTGGACAGTCTGAACGACCGTGACTATGCCGTGGGCGAAGATGTGCGGCTGAAGTTCGTCAATGAACGTTATTATCCGCGGAAGGAGGCTGAAGAATAATGTTCGGCAGAAAAAGATCTGATCTGGACCGAATGGAGGGACGGAGATTCGGTTTCGACCAGTTTTCCACAACGCTGTGCTTTGTCCTGCTGATCATCATCGCCGTCGCTCCCGTCGCGATGATCGTGTACAACGCCTTCTGGGACTCGGCAACGGGCCAGTTCGACGTGTCTCTGTTCTCCAGCGTCCTCTTTGACGCGAAGAACGTCAGGGCAATGAAGAACAGCCTGATCGTCACGTTCTACACGACACTCATTGCCACAACTGTGGGCACGTTCTTCGCGTGGCTCATGGCCCGCAGTGATCTGCCGTGCAAGCGTATCATGAACTGGATGTTCACGATCCCGTTCATGATCCCGCCGTTTTTGGGGGCGATGGCGTGGGACATGCTGCTGTCGCCGCGCGGCGGTTATATCAACAGATGGCTCATGCAGCTGCTGGGGCTGAGGCGGTCGCCCTTCAACATCAACACGGTGTGGGGTATCGTCTTTGTCGAAGTGATCTATTTCTTCTCGTTTGTGTACAACCAGGTCGCTGCGGCTCTTGAACGCATGGACCCTACACTTGAGGAGAGCGCGCGCATCGCGGGCGCGGGCCAGCTATACGTGATCCGTCACATCACTCTGCCGCTCGTCATCCCCGCCATCTCTTCCGGCAGCGTGCTGGTGCTGATCACGTCCATAGCGAACTACGGCATCGCCGCCACGCTCGGCTTCTCGGGCGGAGTCTACACGCTGCCGACGAAAATCGTCGAAATCATGGAGGCCGCAAACGGCAGCTTTATCGGCATCCGCAAGGCAAGCATCGTCTCCATCCTACTGGTTGTGGTCGTCGCTATCGCTTTGATTTTACAGCGCCGGCTGATGAACGTGGGACATTACGACATCATCAAGGGCAAGTCGATGCGTCCGACGCTCATGAAGCTGAGAAAAGCCAAGTGGCCGCTGCTTTCAGTTTCGTTGTTCTTCCTCGCACTCGCAGTCGTGTCCCCCATGATCATCATCGTGATCGTGAGCTTTCTCAAGGCATTCGGCATGAACATTTTCTCCTGGTCAAGCTATACCCTCAATAACTACAAGGACATTCTGATCAACAACAGCGCCGTGTACGGCGCCATGAACAACACTCTGTTCCTGTCGTTCGCGGCGGGACTTGTGGACCTGTTCCTCGGCGTCATGCTGTCGTTCGTCATCTACAAGGTCAAACCCAAGGGGCGCGGCTTCCTCGAGTTCCTGGCCGTGCTGCCCTACTCGCGGCCCGGCACCGTGCTTTCCGTCGGGTGCATCCTCGCTTGGAGCGGACAGCTTGGCGTGAATCTGTACAACACACTGTGGATCTTGCTCATCGCTTACTGTGCACGATTTTTGTCCTATACGCTCAAATCGTGCTCCGCGTCACTCCAGCAGGTCCACCCGTCACTGGAGGAGGCCAGCCGGACGTGCGGCGCCACGCGCATGGACTCGCTGATCGACGTCACCATCCCGCTGATCAAGCCTGCCATGCTGTCAAGTTTCTTCCTTGTGTTCCTGCCGTCAATGCGTGAACTGACTACTTCCGTTCTGCTCGTGGGACCTCGGACGCGTACGCTGGGCGTCATCATCGACACGACGCGTGCCGGCGGCTACATGTCGCGCGCCGCAGCGCTCGGAGTCGTGACGGTGGTCATGATCATGATCGTGAACGGTATCGTGACGTTCCTTTTGAGAGATCGTAAGGGGTTATATGCCATGG
>JAGAYQ010000388.1 GCA_017940445.1 Pyramidobacter sp.
GAGATCGCTCCTTCTTTACGCTTTTCTGTCGATGATGCGGCGGATCAGGTCCATGTCCAGGCTGGCGCGCAGCGTGTCGGCAAGAAGATCGTACTGCTGTTCCTTGTACGCTTTCCAGTCGAACGCCGGAGAGCCGAGCGTCACGCCCTTGCGCTCAGCCAGCGCGTTCAGCACGGCCGTCCGCGCTTCCTCATGATCGAAAAATCCGTGCAGATAGCAGCCGTACACGCTGCCGCGCTGCGCGCCGTCCTCGGTGTCGTCTTCGAGGCGGATCAGCGGAGAGCCTCCTTCGTCGCGGACGGAGACGCCGCAGTGGATCTCGTAGCCTTCCAGGCTCGCTCCCGTGAGGGATGAGAACAGCCCGCCGGTCTGCACAGCCCGCGCGGCCGTGCGCGTGCGGCGTTTTTCGGGCACGAAGCGCGTGACGATCGGCAGCAGTCCCATGCCGGCGATCGTGCCGCCGCCCTCGACGCCCTCCTCATCGACGATCTCGCGCCCCAGGATCTGGTAGCCGCCGCAGATACCGATCACGGGGACACCGCGTGAAGCCAGCTTTTTGACAGCCGCTTCCAGGCCGCACTCGCGCAGCCACTTCATGTCGCCGATCGTGTTCTTCGTGCCGGGGATGATGACGAGATCGGGAGAGCCCAGCTCCGACGAGCGTTCGACGTAGCGCACTCCCACGCCGTCCACGGCAGCCAGCGCGGTGAAGTCGGAAAAGTTGGAAAGCCGCGGCAGCCGCAGCACGGCGATGTCGATCAGTGCTGGCCCCGCATGGTGCGTGAGGCGGTCGGAGAGGCTGTCCTCGTCGTCGATGTCGAGCTTGGTAAACGGCACCACGCCGGCGACGGGAATGCCGGTGAGCTCTTCAAGCATCTTCAGCCCCGGGCGCAGGATGTTCAGGTCGCCGCGGAACTTGTTGACGATCGTCCCGCGCACCAGCGGCCTTTCGTCGGCCTCAAGCAGCGCCAGCGTCCCGTACAGCTGCGCGAAGACGCCGCCGCGGTCGATGTCGCCGGCCAGCAGCACGGGAATGTCAAGCCGCTTGGCCAGCCCCATGTTGACGAAGTCGTCTGCCTTCAGGTTGATCTCCGCAGGACTGCCGGCGCCCTCGACGACGATCAGGTCGTACTGCGATGAGAGCGTCTCGAACGCTCCGCGCACAGCCGGCCACAGCCGGTGCTTGATGCGGTAGTATTCCGTGGCGGAGTAGTCGCCGTACACCTCGCCGTTGACGATCACCTGCGATCCTTTGTCGCTGGTGGGCTTGAGCAGGATCGGATTCATCGCGTAGCTTGGCTCGACGCCCGCCGCCTCGGCCTGCACCGCCTGTGCGCGGCCGATCTCCAGCCCTTCGCCGGTGATGAACGACTGGAGCGCCATGTTCTGGGATTTGAACGGAGCAGTCCTCAGCCCGTCCTGGCGGAAGATGCGGCACAGCCCCGCGCAGAGCAGGCTCTTGCCTGCGCCGGACATCGTGCCCTGGATCATGATCGATCGTGCCATAGCGACCGTTCCTTTCGTGAATGATAACAAAAAAGAGCCCTGAAAAAGGGCTCGGCTGCGCAAAAGGCGCGCTTCCCGCCCTCGAAGGAAGCGTATTAAAAACGCGCGCAGTGTCGGGCTTCAAGTTTATACCGTAGCGGGGCTGCGCCGGATTCGCACCGGCTTCCTGCGCGAAAAAAACGTTCTTTTGCATTCAGTTTAATACGAAAGGCGAGTTTCTGTCAACGGAGAGAAAAAGCGCGCCTCTCCGTCAGGGAAAGGCGCGCGTGAAGATGCCGCGGTTATTTCAGATTGGCCTTGAAGAACGCTTCGATCTTGTCGAAGGGAATGATGTTGACCTGGTCATACAGGTCGGTGTGCGTGGCGCCGGGCACGATCAGCAGCTCCTTGTTGCTGCCGGTGAGCTTTTTGAACGCGGCTTCGCTGAAGTAGCGCGAGTGGGCTTTTTCGCCGTGGATGATGAGCACGGGGTTTTCGATCTCGCCGGCATAGACGTGCTGCGGCGTGTTCATGAACGACAGGGCGCTGGTCGCGTTCCAGCCCAGGTTGGAGTTGAGCGAGCGCTTGTGGTAGCCGCGCGGCGTCTTGTAGTAGGCGAAGTAGTCCTTGACGAACCACGGCGCGTCCGTGGGCAGCTC
>JAGAYQ010000389.1 GCA_017940445.1 Pyramidobacter sp.
AGAGAATCACAAATCCAATACGGAGGTACGAACAATGGCTTCTACATTGACGCAGAGAGAGATCATCAGGCGGTTCTGGGAGTTGCTCGACGAGATGCCCTATGACGAGATCACGGTGCTGAAGCTGTGCGAGCGCTGCGAGCTGAGCCGCAACACGTTTTATTACCACTTCAGCGACCTGCAGGCGCTGTGGGAGCAAACGGCCACGGACTGGTTTGAGCGCATGAGCAAGGAGCACGGGCCGTTCAAAGATCTGGCCGACCTGGTGATGCCGCTGGCGCGGGAGTGCGAGAAGCACAAGAAGGAGCTGCGGCGTCTGTATCACATGTCGCGGTACGAGGAGTTCCGCCAGGGGATGGACCGTGTGCTGAAGCTCATCGTGCGTCGGTTCGTGACAGAGGCGCTGAAGGACGACGCAGCGGCGCAGACGGATCGCGAATCGGTGGAGCGTTTTTATCACAGTCTGCTGTCGGGGGTGTTCGTGAACTGGCTGGATGCGGACATGAACTATGATCTGCCGGATTTTTTAAAAAAGATGCTCTCCCGCGTGTGCGAGGGTGAATGGGGAAAGCTCCCTCAGGAGCTGGCCGAGCAGACGGCCGATCCCGCAAAGTAGCTGCACTTCGCGGGGAGCGGTGACCGGCGGAAGGCTCCCTTTATTACGCTTTCCTGGATAAAGCCGCTCATACTGTTTTTTCGTTTCGTTATCTTCCTGCACTACAAAATAAACCCGAGCGCTGAAAAACACAGTTCAGCGCTCGGGTTTTTATTTACTCATTACTCATTCCTAATTACTCATTGCTTTCTAGCCCCACTGGATCATGCCGCTGTCAAGCGGGTTATCCAGGCCGTCACGCCAGGGCATGACGCGCACGCCGTAGAGGTAGTGACCGTTGTGCGACGGCGTGTAGGTGACGGTGTAGGTCAGGTGTCCGCGCTCGTCGGCGCCCGTGCAGGTCATGTCGGCCACGTCGGGCTTTTCGGTGAAGTCGCGCGTGTCGCTGCGGCCGGCGACGAACTGGACGAGCAGCTCTTCGGGCTTCATCGCGCCGGGCACGACGGTGGCGCTCACCGTCAGCGTGTCGGTGCAGGGCACCGAGTTCTGGACCAGGCCGCTGATGCGGATCTGCTCGATGTGCGTGCCGGCGAAGCGGGCGCCGGCGTCCTTCTTCCACGTCGCGATGGCGCGGGGCAGCAGGCGGTTTTCGGCGCGCAGGGCCAGGTGGCGCTCTGCGGCCGGGCGGTAGCTGCCGGCAAAGTAGTCGCGCACCATGCGGGCGCTGTTGTACTCGGGCGCCAGCGTGGCGATGCTGTTTTTCATGCGGGCGATCCACTCGTGAGGCAGTCCGTCGTCGCCGCGGCTGAAGAACATCGGCGTCACTTCGTCCTCAAGCAGCGAATACAGCGAATCGGCATCGGCGTAGTCGCTCTGTTCGGAGGGCAGATCGTGGATGGAGGTTACGCGCGGGCCGATCGTCCAGCCGTTGCGGCCGTTGTCGCCCTCGCACCACCAGCCGTCGGAGATGCTGAGGTTGAGCGTGCCGTTGGGCGCGGCCTTCTGTCCGCTGGTGCCGCTGGCCTCGTAGGGGCGGCGGGGATTGTTCAGCCACACGTCGCAGCCCTGCACCATGGTGCGGGCGGTGTCGAGGTTGTAGTTGGGGATGAAGAAGAGCTTTCCGGCCAGTTCGTTGCGTGAGGCGCGCACGACCTGCTGGATGAGGTCGCCGCCCTGTGTGTCGGCGGGGTGCGCCTTGCCGGAGAAGACGAGGATGACGGGACGCTCGCTGTCGGAGAGGATGCGCAGCAGGCGCTGCATGTCGGCCATCACGAGCGTAGCGCGCTTGTAGGGCGCGAAGCGGCGCGCGAAGCCGATGACAAGCGGCGTCTGCTTCCACTCGGCGGAAGCCTGCTGGAAGCTCTTGGGCGAGGTGGCGCGGAGCAGGTCGAAGAGGGCCTTCTTCTGCTCCTGCTTGGCAGCCCACACCTGATCGTCGGGCAGCTCTTCGACGGCGGCCCACTGCGGCGCCGATGCGGGCAGATACTTCCAGTCCTTGCCGACGGAGCCGTTCAGCAGGCGCGCGATGGACGGGCCGGTGAAGCTGGTCAGGTGCACGCCGTTGGTGACGTGTCCGATGGGGATCTCCTCGGTGGGCACGCCCTTCCAGTTGAACTGCCACATGGCGCGCGACACGCTGCCGTGCAGGCGGCTGACGCCGTTGCTGCGCACGGCATGGTTGAGCGCCAGCAGCGTCATCTCGAAATCGGTGCCGCCGTCGCGGCAGCCGAGGGCGCGCAGGTCGTCCCACTTCAGCCCCAGGCTCTCCGTCCAGCTGTCGAAATAGCGGTGCATGAGGTTTTCGGAAAATCTCTCGTTGCCCGCGTCGACCGGCGTGTGCGTGGTAAACACACTGTCTCCGCGCACCACCTCGCGCGCCGCCTCGAAGCTGAGGCCGCGGGTGAGGCAGAGATGGTGGATGCGCTCAAGGATCATGAACGCGGAGTGTCCTTCGTTCATGTGATAGGCGCGCGGATGCAGGCCGAGCGCGGCCAGCGCCTTGGGACCGCCCATGCCGAGCAGGATCTCCTGACGGATGCGGGTGTCGCGGTCGGCGACGTAGAGGCGATCGGTGACGCGGCGGTCTTCCTCCGTGTTCTTGGGCGTGTCGGTGTCGAGCAGATAGAGCGAGATGCGGCCCACCTTCACCTCCCAGACGCGGGCGTAGAGCGTGCGGCCGGGAAGGTCGAGCGACACGTACAGATGCTCGCCCGTGCTCTGGTTGCGCACGCGGCGCAGCGGCAGCATGCGGAAATCGTTGCTTGGGTAAAGAGCCTGCTGGCGGCCGTCGTGCGAGATCTGCTGCACGAAGTAGCCGCAGCGGTAGAGCAGGCCCACGGCGACGAGCGGCATGCGCAGGTCGCTGGCGCTCTTGAGGTGGTCGCCGGAGAGCACGCCGAGACCGCCGGAGTAGATGGGCAGGCTCTCGTGGATGCCGTACTCGGTCGAGAAGTAGGCGATCGGGTGCTTGGCGTCGAGGTTGGACACAGAATCGTCGAACGGCGCGTTCATCTCCGCGTCGAACTCGGCCAGCGCGCGGCGGTACAGCGCCAGATAGCCCTCGTCCTGCGCCAGCTCGACGAAGCGGCTGTGATCCGTCTTCTCAAGCAGCGCCACGGCGGAATGACCGTTCTGCTCCCAGGCGGCCGGATCGACGGTGGAGAACAGAGGCTCGTACTCGGGATGCCACGTCCACCACATGTTGCGCGCGAATTCCGCCAGGCGCGAGAGCGGCTCGGGCAGCTTGGCCGTGCTGGTGAAGCCGTGCAGCAGCGGCGTGGCCGACGGCGTGCCGGAGTAGATGCTCGTCAGCGTCGCGTCGTCCATCTTGGCCATCGGACGGCTGGTGATGCGCTCGGTGCGGAAGCGGCTGGCGAGCGCATAGGCTTCGTCATAGGCGGCGTAGAACTTGGTCCAGTCGCTTTCCGTCGCCAGGGCGCGCACCGCGGCGCGGCGCTCGAGCAGCTGCTCGTCCGTCAGCTCCGTGATCAGGCTCAGCTCGCGCGCCAGCTGACGCACGCTGGCCTCATACGGCACATGCGCGCGCTCGATGACGGCGGTGCCGATGCACTCGTCCTGCTCGCGCACCCACTGGCCGAAGCCGGCCAGATCGCTGGTGACGGTGGGCACGGCGAACGCCGCCGCCTCCTGAGGCGTGTAGCCCCAGGGCTCGTACCACGAGGGGAACACGCCGCAGTCGCAGGCGGAGAGCACCTCGTCATAGGTCATGTTGAAAAATCCGTCATTGCCGTCAAGCTGCGCGGGGTTGAAGACGACCTGCACCGGGTTTTCCGGACGGTTGTCGAGGCCGAGCTCCAGACAGCGCGAGACGATAGGATCGTGCGCGAGGTCGAAGATGGAGTGCGTGGAGATCCAGTTGGGGCCGACGGGCGGCTTCTGAGAGGGATCGCCCGAGGCGGCCGCCGTGCTGACGCCGTTGTGACCGCCCATGACGGCGAAGAGCGCCAGAACGGGCGGCTGATCGGCCGGACGCGAGCGGTTGAGCTCGGCGAGCGAGTCGAGGAACAGATCGACGCCCTTGTTGTGATACTCGTACCGTCCGGAGATGAGCAGCAGCCGCGTGTCGGCGGGAAGGTCGCGTCTGAGCAGGCGCGAGACGGCCGTGAGGATGCGCGCGCGGGCGCTGATGGCGGCGCTGCGCTCGGCGCTGTAATCGGGGATGGCGTTCAGCGACAGACCGTTGAGCGTGACCAGATCGGGACGCACGCCCAGATAAGCGGCGGCCTCGTGCGCCGTCAGATTGCTGACGGTGGTGAAGCAGTCGCACTCGCGCGCGACGGCCGCCTCCATCGAGTGCTTGGCGACGACGCCGTAGTTGGCGGCCTCCTGCGCGGGATTGATCTGATCCATCTGCGAGTAGATGTCGCGCCCGTTGCCGGCCATCGAACGGCCCAGCACCGTGGCGTGCGTGGTGAACACCGTGGCGATCTTCGGCGCGTGCTTCTTGAGGTAGAGCAGGCCCGCGCCGCACATCCACTCGTGGAAGTGCGCGGCGACGGAGAGCTCGGTCTCGCTGGCGTCGGTCAGCAGTCCGGCGAACGTAGCGATGGCCTCGCCGCAGACGGTGCTGAACATGACCGGCTCGATGTAGTCCCATGCGCCGCGCAGCGAATCGACGCCGTAGTCGTGCCACAGGTCGTAGAGCAGCTGATTCTGGTTGTAGCGGCCCTTCCAGTCGATGAGGATCACCTTCGGCGAGCCGGGGATGGCCCAGCGGCCGAAGCGGCACTTCAGGCCGTGAACGGCGGCCGCGCGGCGGAACAGCTCGCACTGAGCGCTGTCCGCGTCGCCCGGCTGCCCTTCGACAAAGCCGGGATTGACATCGCGCAGCGGTCCGATCAGGAAATAATTGTCGCCGAAGCGCTTCACCGCTTCCTGAGCCTTGCTGCTGACGACGGTATAGATGCCGCCGACCTTGTTGCACACTTCCCACGAAACCTCGAACAACGCCGCGGGACCCTTTCTAGTCGCGTTTTCTGTCATGCAGAACTCCTGAAAATAATAAGATTGGCGAAAAAATCAAGCCGAAAGGCTCATCAGCTCAGCGACATGCCAAAGTCGGAGAGCACGTTCATATAGTTGATGTACGCGTCGTACGGCGTGCCGTAGGGGTTGAAGTACTTGTGCACGTCGCCGTCGGAGAACCACTTGGTGCACATGTAGTAGAAATGGTCCGACGTCTGGAGGCGTCTCCAGGTGCGGATCACGCCCTCGTCGCCCGTGGCCATCACCTTGTCCTTGAGCGCGTAGCAGGCTTCGATCGCGTCGCGCTCCATGTCGTTGCCCAGCCAGGCGGTAAGGTCGCGCTCGACGTCGGCCCACGAGATGGCGTTGGGCACGTCCACCTTGGCGACCGGCGAATAGCGCTTAGCGGCCTCCGAAGGCGTGACGAAATCCATGTCGGGACTGGTAAAGATGGCCGCCGGCAGCGCCTCCATGAAGTCGAAGATGCCCGTCTCGGCCCACTGATGCTCGCCGAACGTCTCGTAGTCCATGAACAGGTTGATCAGCTCGCCGTTGCCGTTGACCGCGTGCGCCCAGTTCGCGAACTTCTCCGTGGTGAGCGGCCACTCTTCCCAGCCGCGGTTGGAGAAGCGGAAGGCGATGTCGTCCGACAGACGGTAGTTCTTGAGCATCAGCTTGAGGCGGTTGCAGCTCTGCGGCGAGTACATGAAGTTGGGACTGCGCCAGCCGAGGATGTGGTCGGCGCCCTCGGTGAGGATCGCGTCATAGCCCATGTCTTCCACCATCTGGGCGATGTCGTTGCGGTAGATCAGCTCCGTGTTGCGGAACACATGCGGCGTCACGCCGAAGTGCTTCATCAGCAGATCGTCGTGCATCTTCACCTGGGCGCGGAACTCGTCGGGATCGAACAGCGCCGCCAGCGAGTGCGCGTAGGTCTCGGAGATCAGCTCAGCGCAGCCCGTGTCGGCCAGCGCGCGGAAGCTGTCGATGATCTCCGGCTGATACTCGGCGAACTGATCCATCGCCACGCCGGAGATGGAAAACGACACCTTGAAGCGCCCTTCCCACCGCTTGATCATCTTCAGCAGCAGGGCGTTCATGGGCAGATAGCACTTGCGGGCGACTTTATCGAGGATCGTGCGGTTGGCCTCCACGTCCTCGTAGAAATGGTCCTGGCCGATGTCGAAGAAGCTGTAGTGACGCAGACGATACGGCTGATGGACCTGGAAATAAAAACAGATCGAAGGCATTTTTACGTCATCTCCTGTTCAGACAGTCACGGTAAATATCGTTGAGACGCGCGGCGGCCGTGGACCAGCGGATGCGGCGCAGGTCCTCGCGGCTGTTCCTGACCATTGCCTCGGCCAGCTTGGGGTAGGCGAGCACGGCGCAGATCTTGTTGGCCATCTCGTGGATGTCCCAGAAATCGACCTTGAGCGCGTTGTGCACCACTTCCGAAACGCCCGACTGGCGCGAGAGGATGACCGGCGTGTCGCAGATCATCGCCTCCAGCGGCGCGATGCCGAACGGCTCGGAGACGCTGGGCATCACGTAGAGGTCGCAGCTGGCGTACATGCGCTCGATGTCCGTCCCCTTCTGGAAGCCGGGGAAGTGGAACACCGTGCCCATCCGCAGCTGCGCGACGCGCCGCACCATGCGGTAGAACATGTCGCCGCTGCCGGCCATGACGAAGTGCACGTCGGGCATACGCTCGTGCACCAGCCTAGCCGCCTCGACGAAGTAGTCGGGGCCCTTCTGGTACGTGATGCGGCCCATGAACAGCACGCGCTTTTCCTTGTGCGGCGGCACGCTGAGGTGATACTGATGCTGCGACTCGTCGCGGTTGACGGCGTTGTGCACCACCTGGATCTTGTCCTCGGGGATGGCGTACTGGCGCATCACCTCGTTCTTCGTGTAGTAGCTCACGGCCACGACGGTGTCGGCGGCGGTCATGCCGGCCCACTCGATGTGGGCGATCTCTGGATTGACGCCCTCGCCGCTGCGGTCGTGCTCAAGCGCGTGGATGTGCGCCACCAGCGGCTTGCCGGTGAGCTGCTTGATGAGGATGCCGGCCGGATAGGTCATCCAGTCGTGGACGTGGATCACGTCGAAGTCCTCTTCCATCGCGATCTGCGCGGCCGCGATGCTGAAGCGGTAGACCTCGCTCATCAGGTCTTTGCCGTAGCCGCCGTGCAGCTTGATCTCGTTCCAGGTCATCTCGCCCGCGGGAGCGGCCGCTTTGCCGGGGCCGCTCTGGGCCAGCGCTGAGGCGGCGAGCGCGTTTTTGAAGCGCTCCAGCTGCTCAAGCGGCGGCAGACCTTCGCCAGCCGGCTCGTCATGCGAAGAGCGTCGCGAGAGGAACTGCGTCAGATATTCTTCATAGCTCTCGGGCGTCGTGTACGGACGCAGCGACGAGCGGATGCCGCGCATCACCATGCGTGAGGTGAAGGTGTGCAGCTCCTCGATCGTGCGGCCGCCGTGCTCCGAGCTGGCAGGGGAAAGCGTGCGCAGATGCTCGTGCAGGCGCACGCGCCCCATGGGCAGCTGAGGCACGCCGCGGCCGCTTTGAAAGTCGCGCCGCAGCTCCTCCTCGCGCGGGGCGAGTTCGGGCACAAGGGTGCCCGAGGCAGAGCGCAGCTTGACGTGCGATTCAGGATGTTCGCTCAGCGTCGTGGAAGGCAGGACGAACAGAACATCGGTCCCCTTGCGGAGCAGGGCCCGTGTGATCCCGTAACAGGCGGTGCCGAGACCGCCGCTCTGGTTGGGAGGAAACTCCCAGCCCAGCATGAGAACGCGCATTTACATCGCCTCCTCCTTCAATTTGGCTTCCCAGCGGCGGTATTCGCCGGGAGCGGCCAGCTGGATCGTCCTCAGGGCGCGCAGCACTTCGGCCACGCTCCACGCCTGGAACGGCGTGCCGTTAGGACGGGTGGGCGGCGCGGCGTCGAAGATCTCCGGGATCGAGCCGACGCCGTAGTCGCGAAGATGCCTGCCCAAAAGCGGCGTGATCGTGTCGAGGATGTGACGCGAAGCGATGTCGTGATCCCACATGCTGTACATCACCGCGTCGGTGTAGGCGCCGAGCAGCCACGGCCAGACCGTGCCCTGATGATACGCGGAATCGCGCTCCTCGGGGCTGCCTTCGTAGCGCGAGCGATAGGCCGGATCGGCCGGAGAGAGCGTGCGCAGGCCGTAGGGCGTGAGCAGCGCGGTGCGCACCCGCCCGACCATCTCGGCCGCCTCGGGACGCTCGAGCAGCGGCTCGGGCAGCGACGCGGCGAAGATCTGGTTGGGGCGGAAGCTCCAGTCGGCGCCTTCGGGACGCCAGACGTCGGCCAGATAGCCGCGGCGGTCGTCCCAGAAGCGCCTGATGAATTCTTTTTTGAGCCCGGCGATCAGCGCTTTGTCCCACATGGGATTGCCGCCGAAGGTCGTCGCCAGCTTGTTTTCAAAGCAGAGCGCGTTGTACCACAGCGCGTTGAGCTCCACGGCACAGCCCCAGCGGGGCGTGACGGGACGTCCGTTCACCGTGGCGTCCATCCACGTCAGCTGCGTGTCGGGACTGCCTGTGAAGAGCAGGCCGGCGTCGTCCATGCGCGTGCCGGGCGCCCTGCCGGTGGAGTAGGCGGCGATGATGTCGCGCACCGCCTGCCAGCAGTGCTCCTTCGTCATGCCGAGGCCCGTGGGGAGCAGCTTCACCATCTGCTGCACGGCCCACACGTACCACAGCGAGGCGTCGGCCGAGTTGTAGCTGTGGCTCTCGCCGTCGGCGGCGTAGACGTTGGGGACGATGCCGCCCTTCATGTTCTGCGCCGTCTGGTTGAGGATGTCGACGCCGTCCTGCGCGCGGTCGGCGCAGAAGGTCAGGCCGGGCAGCGCGATCATCGTGTCGCGGCCCCAGGCGTCGAACCAGGGGAAGCCGGCCATCACGCTCCGGCCGTTGCGCGAGTCGCAGAAGAGGAACTTCTCGCCCTCGCGCGCCAGGTGTCCGGCGATGTTCTGGGCGCTGCTCTCTTTGGCGAGGCGGCGCTTCGTCTCGTCATCCCAGAGGCGGGCGAGGCCGTCGGCGTTGCAGGGCGCGTCGGGAGAGACGCAGAGGATGGCGGGCTTGTCGGGCGAGAGCGAGAGCTCGAACTCGCCGGGCATGAACAGGTCTTCGGTGAACGAAAATCCGCGCTCGTGCTCCATCAGGTACTCGACGTTGTAGTACCAGTCGGGCGACGGATAGAACGCGAACGCCGCATCCGTCTGCATGTACAGCTCGGGCATGCCCTCGTAGGGCGCGATCTTGAAGCCGCTCGGGGCGGGCCAGGTCTTGACGCGCAGGTCCATGTTGGCCTTCGTCAGCTGATGGAAGTTGCGGTAGGCCAGCAGCGGACGCACGATCAGCTTCAGATCGGGACGCGTGGAGCCGCGCTGCTCGGCGGAATAGCGGATGAGCGTGCAGTGCCGGCCGCGCGGCATGAGGATCTCGCGCGTGAGGATGATGTCGCCCACGCGGTAGCGGAAGCGCGGCCAGGCGCCGATGGTGACGCCGCGCAGGTATTCGTGTCCGTGAGGGTAGAAATTGCCGGGATGCTGGCGGCTCGAGATCGGGAATTTGGCTCCGTTCTCGACGACTTCTTCCTCCAGCGCCGACAGCAGCACGTAGCGGCCGGCGGGCTTGTCGAGATTGCCGACGAACAGTCCGTGATACTTGCGCGTGTTGCAGCCGACGATCGAGCTCGAGGCGTAGTCGCCCAGGCCGTTCGTCTCCAGCCACTCGAAACGCAGCGATTTGCGCAGGTTCTGACACTGCGCCTTGTCAAAGTTGAAATCCAAAATCTTTCCCCTCCAGTCCGGGATCGTTATCGTTCGGTCAGGGTTGTCTGAACTTCGTCTATTATAAACGTTTTAAAGGGGCAAAATCAATGGCGAGTTTGCCCTCATCACGTCAAAACTGTATCATACGTCGTTCCGGAAAAATATCAAGATAACAGCGGCACAAAATTTTGCCTCCGGGGTATAATGAGGGGCGACATTTGCGAACGGAGGGATGCTGATGCGGCGCTTTTTCATGACGACGGAGCGGTTGGGCTTTTCGCTCTGGACGGACGCCGACGCGCAGCTGGCACGCTGCCTCTGGGGCGATCCTGAGGTGACGCGGCTGATCTGCGCTTCCGGCGTCTTCACGCCGGAGGAGATCGCTTCCAGGCTGAAGCTGGAAATCACAAACGGCGAAAAGTTCGGCGTGCAGTACTGGCCCGTCTTCATGCTCGGCGCCGGCGAGCTGGCCGGCTGCTGCGGCCTGAGACCCGGCAGTGCAGGCGGATGCGTCTTCGAGCTGGGCTTTCACCTCCGGCCGGCCTTCTGGCGACAGGGGATAGGCTTCGAAGCGGCCTCTCGCGTCATCCGATATGCCTTTGAAACGCTCGGCGCGCCCGCGCTGACAGCCGGGCACAATCCGCGCAACGAGGGCTCGCGGGCGCTGCTGCTCAAGCTGGGATTTGTGCATACTCATGACGAGTTCTACGCGCCCACCGGCCTGATGCACCCCACCTACCGGCTGGAAGCGTCTCGGTGGAGGACCGACCATGCCTGAGCTGCCCGAGGTGGAGATGGTCCGCGGCGCGATCGCCCCGCGCGTGTGCGGA
>JAGAYQ010000390.1 GCA_017940445.1 Pyramidobacter sp.
AAGCAGAGAATCGAAAACGCCATCGCCATGAAGGAGAACGACCGCACGCCCTACAGCATGTGGATGCACTTCCCCAACCGCGACCGCAGCCCCCGCCGCCTTGCCGAGCTGGCTGTCGGCAACCAGAAGAAGTACGACCTCGACTTCATCAAGTTCATGCCCTACGGCCTGTACAGCACCGTCGACATGGGCGCCGACCTTGACGTCTTCGAAGGCTACCTCAAGGCCCCCGTCCTCCACGAGCCCGTCATCAAGACCGCCGCTGACTGGGACAAGATCCGCCCCGTGTGCGGCACCCGTGGCGAGTACGCCGTCGTCCTCGAAGCCCAGCGCATCGCCATGGAGATGATGGACGAGCACGTCCCCTTCCTCCAGACCCTCTTCAGCCCCGCCACCACCATGGCCAAGCTCTGCTCGCCCAAGACCCTCGTCGAGCACATGCGCACCGCTCCTGAGAAAGTCCACCGCGTGCTGGAGATGATCACCGACACCACCATCCAGTTCGCCAAGGCCGCCGTGGCCCTCGGCGCCGACGGATTCTTCTACGCCACCCAGCTTTCCGGCCGTGCGGCGATGGAGACGGCCGAGCACGAAGAGTTCGTCAAGAAGTACGACCTTCAGATCCTGAACGCCGTCAAGGACTGCACCTGGTTCAACGTCCTGCACCTGCACGGCGCTCAGGTGAGGATCGACGAAATGCAGGACTACCCCGTCCAGGGCCTCAGCTGGCACGACCGCGACGACGGCCCGACGATGGACGAAGTGCGCAAATACAGCACCAAAGCCTTCATCGGCGGCCTCAGCCAGGGCGAGAACTGGCTGTCCAAGACCGAAGACCAGGTCGCGGCCGAAGTGCGCGAGATGTGCGGCCGCCCCGGCGTCATCATCGGACCCGGCTGCGTCATCGAGCCCCACACCCCCGAGAAATTCCTGCGCCTTGTCCACGACACCATCGTCGAGTGCGGCAAAAAGAACTGCTGCTGTTGTAAATAGCATTTAAGAGAAAAGGAGATCGTACATGTTCACCATCACCGAGTTCCTGCATCAGGAAGTAAAGCCCGCCCTCGGCTGCACCGAGCCGGGCGCCGTCGCACTGGCCGTCGCCAAAGCCTGCGAACAGCTCGACGGACTGGCTGAAAAGCTCGAAGTCGTCGTCTCAGACAACATCTTCAAGAACGGCATCGCCGTCGGCGTGCCCGGCACCGGCGGAGAGCGCGGCAACGAGATCGCCGCGGCCCTCGCCGTGTTCTGCGGACACTCCGCCTACAGCCTCGAAGTGCTCAAGGACGCCACCCCCGAAGACCTTGACAACGCCAAGGACTTCATCGCCGAAGGCAAACTCACCCTCACCGCCAACGGCAAAGGCGGCGTCTACGTCGAAGCCACCGCGTACCACGGCGCCGACACCGGGACGGCCGTCATCGAGCAGACCCACGCCAACATCACCCTCGTCAAGAAAAACGGTAAAGTCGTCTTCCAGGCCGTTCCCCACTGTGACGGTGCCGTCACCGCCAAGACGGGCGAAAACACCGTCTCCATCCCCGACGAAGTGAAGAAGATGGACTTTGAGGAACTCGTCGCCCTCGCCGGCACCATGTCGAAAGAAGACATCGACTACGTGTGGGAAGGCATCGACATGAACCTGCGCATCTCCCGCTACGGCTTTGAACACCACTCAGGCCTCGGCCTCGGCTGCACCGTGCGCGACGCAGCCGGCGCCAACTACGAGCACGACCTCGCCGCCCAGGTCAAAGCCATCTCCGCCGCCGCCAGCGACGCGAGAATGGCCGGCGTCTCCCTGCCCGTCATGAGCAGCGCCGGCAGCGGCAACCACGGCATCACCGCCATCCTCCCCGTCTACGTCGTCGGCAAAGCCAAAGGCAAGACCCGCGAAGAGATCGCCCGCGCCGTGGCCTACAGCCACCTGGCCACCAGCTTTGTGAAAAGCCGCATGGGCCGCCTCAGCCCCGTCTGCGGCTGCGCCGTGGCCGCCGGAGCCGGCGCCGCGGCCGGCATCGTCAACGTCTCGGGCGGCAGCGACACCCAGGCCAAGAAAGCCATGGAACTCGTGCTGGGCAACATCACCGGAATGCTCTGCGACGGCGCTAAAGAATCCTGCGCCCTCAAAGTAGGCACCGGCGCCACCGAAGCCTTCTACGCCGCCCAGATCGCCCTTGCCGGCGGCGGTATGGCCGTGTCGCAGGGCGTCGTCGACGTGAACAACTTCACCCAGACCGCCGAAAACGCCGCCCGACTGAACCTCGAAGGCATGAAAGACGTCGATCACACCATCATCGACATCATCACCCACCGGTAAATTCAAAGCCGACACGAAGGCCCAAAGGCCCGAAGACACAAAGAAAAACACGAGTAACAGCAATCGGTCCGCCGGAACAACTCCGGCGGACCGCTGTTTTTTTGGCGCGCCGATCACCTTGTTTGACAGGCGATAACGAAACAGTTATCATTCAGCAAACTCGTATAGCTCGAAATGATTACACACGCATTGTAGGAGCAAGTTATCACGGCATTACGCCACATCGTCCAGAAAGCGAGGATGAAGAGCATGAATAAAAAAGCGATCGGCGACAGCTGGACGGATTTCGAGCGCGAGCATCTGACGCGCGAGGAACTGGCCGCCAGCGACCTGCGTATCGCGCTGATGGACCAGATCGTCAAGGCGCGCAAAAGCCGCGGCCTGTCGCAGCGGGAACTGGAACGCCTCTCCGGCGTGCGCCAGCCGGTCATCGCCCGACTGGAACGCGGCGAAACAAGCGCGCAGATCGACACCATCACCAGACTGCTGAGCGCCCTGGGCATGAAACTGGCCGTCGTCCCCGCAGAAACGCCTGCAGAGCATGCGGCTGTATGAGATTCAAAGCCGACACAAAGGCCCCAAGGCCCGAAGACACAAAGAAAAACGCGAGTAACAGCAATCGGTCCGCCGGAATAACTCCGGGGGACCGATTG
>JAGAYQ010000391.1 GCA_017940445.1 Pyramidobacter sp.
CAGCGTCTGATCGTAGGGATTCAGCCCCAGATGCGTGCCGCGGAACGGCTCGATCACGCCGATGTGCGTGTGCACGTCCACCCAGCCGGTCGTCAGCAGCAGCCCCGTCGCGTCGATGACCTCCTCGCCCTCGTTTGCGGCCAGGCTCGGCGCCAGCTCGGTGACGATGCCGTCTGCCACGCGGATGTCGAGTTTTTGTTCCGTGCCGTCGAACACCGATAAAACGGTGCCGTTTTTGATCAGATACTTATTCAGCACGGGCGTCACCTAACGGAACGCGGGCATCGTCAGCGTGACAAAGACGACGTAGAACACGGCTGCGATCACGGAGAACAGCCAGCTCATCTTGATCAGGTCGCGCAGATTGTAGCCGCCCGCGCCCATGGTCATGGGGATGGCCGGCGTGGCGCCCGGAGTCATGAAAGCGGTGAGGCCGCCGGCGCAGATGAGCACGAGGATGCCGCGGGGGTCGGCGTTCAGTGCGCGGCAGGTGATGAGGGCGATGGGCGCGAAGATGTTGATGATGCCCTGGTTGAGCGAGAATTGCGTGAAGAAGAACGGCAGCACGAAGAAGACGATGCTGAGTACCCAGGGGTTGGGACTGGCGCCCATGACGCCGGAGATCTGCTTGCCCAGGTAGTCGGCGGCGCCCGTGTTGATCAGCGCGCCGGCCATGGCGTTGGCGCCGATGAAGATCAGGCCGATGTCGATGGGCATGGCCGCGATGCCTTCTTTGGCCGTGAGCACGCCGCAGATGATCAGAAGCATGCAGCCGCTCAGCACGACCACCCAGTTGACGGTCTTGAGCTTGGCGCCGAAGATGAGCATGAAGATGACGACCAGATAGATGACCGCGCCGATGATGTCCTTGCCCCTCGAAAGCGGTTTCTGCTTGGTCACGTCAAGACCGACGATGGGCGTGCTCGGCTGATCGGGCGTTACCCTGGGAGCGATGAACCAGGCCCAGAGCACGACGATGATGAGCATGGGCCAGCGACCCATGAAGAAATCCATGGGCGTGAAGCCCTGCGTGAAGCCATAGGTCTCCATCAGGCCGTTGAACACGGCGGCCTCGGAGATGGCAAAGCCGAACGGCAGCACCGCGCAGCCGGCGATGCAGATCAGCGCCATGGGGAACTGCGTCTTGGACGGCGACACGTTGTACTTCTTGTTGACGGCGTCCATCAGCGGGTACATGATGGAGTACGACACGGCGGGGCTGGTCATCAGCCCGGTGAGGATGAGGCCGACGACGATCAGCAGCCGGTACGACCACGTGAACGAGCCCTTGGTGAGCGCGGCGATGCCGTTGCCCAGCTTGTCGCAGAACGACGTGCGCTTGAGCCCGGCGCCGATGACGAACATGCCCACGATGATGACCGTGTTGCCATTGCCAAGCCCGGTGAGGAACGCAGCGGGCTTGATGCAGCCTGTCCACACCAGCAGCAGCGCCGCCGTGGTTGCCGAAACGCCCAGCGGCAGTTTTGCGAAAGCGAACGCGAGGATCATGCCCAAAAAGATGATAAGACAAAGCGCAATTTGTGTAGTCATCCTGTACGACCTCCTCGATCATCGAGAAATTTTAGTGCGTGATATGATTATAAAAGAAAAAGAAGCACAAAGCCAATGCCGAAAACGCAAAGGGGCTATGCACTTCTTGTGATTTAAATATATTTATCGATCGGTATGGAACATAGACGTGAGCATATTCAGATAATTTCTGGCGACCGTGGTGAGGTTGGCGTTTTGAGGATAGATAGCTGCGATCGTGTTGGGCGGAGAAGCGCTCTTCACGGTGTAGAGGTTGATCCTGTCGGCCACCGAAGCGTAGATGAGCCCTTTCAGGTAGGGGATGGCTGTGATGCCAAGCCCGGCCGCGACAAGGCCGATGATGACATCGAGGTTGGTCACCTCAATAGCCACCCTGGGCGTAAAGCCGGCGGCCTCAAACTCGCGGTCCATGTAGCGGCGGCTGTTGGTGCTGGGAGGCGGCAGGATGAAGCTGCTGTCTTTGAGGTTGCGCAGGTCGATGCACATCGTGCCAAGTTGCGGCGAACGGTATGCGTGCTTGTTGTCGGCGTGCGTTTTTGCCATCACGACCACCGAAGGGATGTTCAAAAGCGGCACGATCTCCACATTGCCGCACTGGGCCGGCAGATAGACGAAGCCCAGGTCAGCCTTGCCGCTGAGCACTTCTTCCTCGGTGCCCTTGCCGGAGATGTCGTGGATGCGTATCTCCACGTTGGGATACTTGGCGTTGAACGCCTTGAGCGAATCGGGAAAGAGGATGTTACACATACGAATGGGCGCGGCCAGCGTCAGAGTGCCCTTGTGTCCCGAGTTGAACGCACAGAACTCGGTGTTGATGCCGCTCACAAGGCCCAGTATCTGATGGGCGCTTTTGAGGAAGAACTCTCCGCCCGGGGTGGGCACCATGCCCGCGGGCGTTCGGTAAAAAAGGCTTTCGCCAAGCGTCTGCTCGATCTTCTGCAGCGTGCGGCTGAGTGACGACTGCGAGATGAAAAGCCTCTCCGCCGCCTTAGAGACGCTTTTTTCTTCCGCTATGGCGATGATGTACCTCAGAGTATCGACGTTCATGGTATGACCTCGAACACAGATGGATTGGACCGCGCGCCCGCGTTCGTGCGGACAGGGGCGGAGCCGTTCATTTAAAAGTATTGATTAAGTTTGTAATGTTAGTATGCTCTAAAAAACGACTTCTGTCAAGACGAAAATGCTCCTGCTCCCGCGCTCACAATGCAAGGCGGCGCGTCGGGCGCAAAAAAGAGCGAAACGCCCCGCGATGAGGCGTTTCGCCCAACTTTTTACCAGTCTCTGACAGATCCGTCGAAGCTGTAATGCGCGTGCGGCATGGCCCGGTCCTTGGCGGGGAACAGGTC
>JAGAYQ010000392.1 GCA_017940445.1 Pyramidobacter sp.
ACGTTTTTCTCCAGCTCCGGATAAAAATAGGATTTCATGCGCGTGTCGGTAAAGTCTTTAGCCCAGCGCACAAAGTGGGATACAGCCCGCTGGGGGCGATAGGCATCATAAATTTTCAGACGGTAGCCTTTTTTCCTGAGGTCATCACTGACGAGTTTCAGCGCCTGAGCCGCTTCTTTCGTCATCAGAGCGGTCGGCTGCAGATAGCCGTCGATACGGTCGCCGACGAAATTATAGGTGGAAAAGTAGCGGATCTCCAAAATCGCATCCGGCACCACATCGGTCAGAACCACAAAACCGGACGCATCGTCTGAAAGCTTGATCGCCTTGTCGGCGCAGGCTTTCTGTCCGCATAAGCCGGAAATGCAGGCGCAGAGCATCATGATCATGAACAGTTTTTTCATTGTCGTTTCCTCCCTGATTGATTGAAAATACCCTTGCAGCTTGCTGTAATCTTAACAAAAAAAATACCCATAGGCAAGCTGTTTCCTCTTTGCGCCGCACGAATCATCCTTGACGGAACGCCAAAAGAGAGGTATTCTATAACGTGTTGCGCTCGTAGCTCAATTGGATAGAGTGTCGCCCTCCGGAGGCGAAGGTCGTGGGTTCGAATCCCGCCGAGCGCGCCAAATTTTAGTTTTTTATTGTGTATTTTCGATTAGACAAAAGTGGTGCTTTTCTTGTAAAATACAGGGGAAGCACCACTTTTGTATTTCATTGTGTATTATCTTTCACAAGAAAAAGCGTGAGTGTTTGACGTGAGCTGTGAGTACAGATTTTTGAACGGGAGGCGAGCTGTAGCATGACTTCGCGTGTTCTCACCGTGAGTTCTATCGAAAAAGCGCCGGTCAAGGAGAAGCAATATCTCTTGCCCGACTTCGATGGGCTCTATCTTCGTGTGTATCCGACGGGTAAAAAGACGTGGATTATCAGGTCATTCATCGGCGGCAAGGAGAAACAAATCACGATCGGCCAGTATCCGCAGATGTCGATTCAGGAGGCCCGGTTGTACAGGGACAATTACAAGGCGCATCAGAAATACGGAGGCACGGATGGCAACAAGGTCAAACTCAAAGACGTTTACGAAGACTGGTTCAAGAATGTTATCGTCCCGACGATCACGGAGAAGTCGGCCCACAACATTGCTCTTCGGTTCAGCTATGCGTCAGAACTGCACGAGATGAATACAGCCGACATCCGGAGGGATGATGTGATTCGATCACTCAACAGGATTGCCAAAGGCAAGGGGAAGGACACTGTGCGCCGTGTCGCCGAGACTCTGCGCCGGCTTTTCAATTACGCGATGGACCAGGAGATGATAACGGTCAACCCAGCGATGCGGCTTGAAACAAACGTGCCGGCGCTGATGCAGTGGAAACAGGGGCATTTTGTCGCCGCGCTCAACCGGGCCGAGATCAAGGCCCTGCTGGATGCTATCGATGCAGTCAACAGCACGACAGTGAGGTATGCACTCAAGATGATTGCTTACACGTTCGTGAGGACGAGTGAACTGCGTCTGGCGACGTGGAGCGAGATCAACGAGCAGGAGAAAATCTGGATTGTGCCAGCGGCCCATACGAAGCTGAGGAGAGATCAGATCGTGCCGTTGTCAGACCAGTGCTTGAGGATCCTCGATGAGATGAAGAAGCGTACATTCAACACGCGGAGCCGGATCATCTTCCAGGCGACAAGAGGGCGTTCGCCTGAACTGGCAAGAACGACTTTGCTGACCGCCCTGCGCACATCAATGGCCCAAAATGCCCCCAAGGACGCCCCGCACGGGGTCACGATTCATGGCTTTAGGGCAACAGCCTCGACTCTTCTGCATGAGGCCGAATTTGACCATTTTGTGATCGAGCGTCAGCTCGCGCACGTCGATAAAAACTCTGTCTCAGCGGCCTATAACCGAGCGGAGTACATCGGAGCCCGCCGGAAGATGATGCAGTGGTATGCCGACGCGCTCGACGCAATTCAGGATGGCCGGCCGCTTCCTGAGAAGCCGTAAGTTTCGCCAACTTGCTGAGAATTTCGCTAAAGACAGAGAAAAACGTGCAGTCCGTTGCAATCACTGCATCGGCTAACTTGCCCGTAATTTTCACGCAAAACAAAAGAGCCTCAGCGGGGACCAACCGCCGAGGCTCTTTTGGCAAAAAATATTCACAGGAGAATTATAGCAAATCAGTAGTTGTTATGCAATGTAACTTCAAAGAAAAGCCCCGCGAACTGGTGACAAAACGTAACCGGTTCGTGGGGCTTATTGTTTGCAGTGTCGAGGGATAAAAGATCCCCCTCGCGTCCGAGGGGGTAGCGAGTGTTTATTATCGGCAAACACACAAATACGCAGCTTTTTTTGTGCAGAGATTAAGCTGATAACTCACAGCACGATGAAATCTTATCATAACTGCCCCCATCTTTCAAGAATAAAAAAACAGAAAGCCTCCGGGATGTCAACCGGAGGCTTTCTGCTGCGTTGGTACACAGACTATGGTAAGGATTATTCTAGCACGTCAGTGATTGTTGTGCAAGATGGCGCCGACGATGCCGCCGAGCACGATGCAGGTGAAAGTCCTGCGGTTCACCTTGCGCCGCCAGGCACGGCGCTCAGCTTCGAGTTCGCGCTTGAGTGCTGCCGTGTTGGTCTGCTGCTGAGTGTTGCTTTCAGCAATCTCGCGGCGAAGGTCTTCATAGGCTTTCTTCCAAGAGCCTGCATCGGCTTCGGCTTTCGCCCAGCCGGATGCGACGGCCTGCCCGTATTCGGTATCGAAGAGATAGCCGTCATAGGGCGCAGGAGTGCCTTTTGTGATGTACTGTCTTTCAGCGGCGAGAGCGGGAGAGCAGGCCGTCAAGAGCACCGAGGACATCATCAGAGCGGACAGCGATTTTCTCATTGGACTTCACCTCAGCTTTCACTTTTTCCTCAACGAGGCCGGCGATCCGTTCCAGACGGTCAGATTCATTCTGGACGATCGCGACGGCCTCGTTTGTTTTGGGAGCGACGGGCGGGCGATTGAGCCAGTAGAAGAGCACGATCGCCAAGGCAGCCGCCGCGCCGATCACGCAGAGCTGGTATTCTTTCTTCATCCGGATTCCTCCTTGTCTTCTTCGTCGTCAAGGGCAGGCAGTTTCATGGGGGTGTCGGCGCTCGTGTCGCTGCGTTCCAGCCGTCGGCGCGTCAGGATGGAAAGGAGCTTCAAGGCCCAGTCGAAGAACTTCTTGCCGCCGGCATAGCCCACGATGATCGAGGAGCCGACGATAAAAGGCTTGTTGACGTAGAGCCCCTGACCGATCAGGCCGGATGCCAGGCCCGCGCCGGCGGCAAGAAAAAGACGCCGCATCTCGAATTCGGTTAGGGCCTGCTCATTGGCAAGATGCTTCATGAGCAGGCCGATCACAGCGCCGATGGTAGAAATGCCCGCCACTGCCGCAACTTCTACGTATTCATTCATTGCATCACCGCCTTTGTCTCAGACCGTCAATCATGTACCTCAGCCAGACGCCGACACCGAACGAGACGAAGACATCGAGCAGGCTCATTTCTTCGCGGCCTCCTTCCGATAGTCCTTGCAGCGGAATGTGTCGTTGCGCACGTCGATATGAATGCCCCAGTCGTAGAGGAAAAGCCCGCGCAGTTCAGGGAAATATTCGTTGTGGACTGATTTGAGCTGATTGTAGACAAGCTCATGAGCCAGGCCGCGAATGTGAAAATCCATCGCGCGGCCATAGAGGTGCTGAGAGTTCTTGACGCCCTTTGCCTCGTCGTTTTTCTTCTTGCATCGGCAGACGGAGTGTGTAATCATCGGGCGCCCGCCGAAGTATTCGCGGATTTTTTCTGCGAGGTTCAGAAGACGGGGCGAAACGTTGCACTGGCCGCAGCAGCGGCATTCGCATTCCTCCTGAGAGAAGTGGGGAGAGAGCATTTTCATGGGAAAGGCCTCCTTATTTGCCATAGATAAGGCGTTCAATAGGCGTTAATTCATTTGCGCGCTTCAAAAGGACAGTCCAATCGGGGCTAGGCTTCACCAGGCTTCGATTGTCCAACTCGCTATAGAGATACGCCAACGGGTCTTGAACGTATGCAATGTTTTGCAGAACTTCACGGGATCTTGCGATTGCTTTTTCATTCGGAGTTGCCGCACTTTGCTGATTCTGGAGCTGAGCAAGAATCCGGTCAAAGGCACGATCCTGCACTTCGTTTTCGTGCTGAATGCGCGGCAAGTCAGCCTTTGTGAGATTCGTAAGTTCATAATCAAGCATGTCCCGCAACTGGTCATCAGGAGTTTGCTTGATTCTTTCGACGACATCCAAAGCCGCCTTAGACTTTGAAGTCGGCTTAGACTCTCGATCAACGATTCCTTGAAGCTGCTGAAGGACTTTCTCAGACGATTTTTGTTTACCCTGGAGCATTTGCTGAACATTGGCGAGTTTTGCCAGTTCCTCGCGAGCCTCCGTCCGCTCAGAACGATCTCTGCGCATGCCCATATACACACGCGCCATCCGGCGAGCATTATCAAAATCGTCGTACTGGTCCTTAATGCGGGCACGCGCTGACTTCGTGAGAGCTGTATAGTTGTTGATGAATTTATCAAGTTCTTCCGAAGACAAATTCCGCTTTTTCGTAAGCCACGCCTGCACGTTGCGCTCAAGCTGTGCTTGCTCTTTTGAGCCTTCACTGAATTGCGGCTGAATGCCCAAGGCGTCAAAGAGCTTGCGCATCTTTGTGCCTTCCTTGAGCTGTGGACGAATGTCCCAATAGCCAAGGAACTTATCGAGCTGACCGCCGACAAGATCTTTTGCGATAGTGACGGGATTCAGGTTCATAGAAGTCTTTGGTCCGAAAAGCTGAGCGTCATGGAATTTTCTCAGACGACTAGGATAGGGGAACAGCGTTTCCCACAGAGGCGAGCGCGACTTTGAATTGTTCAGCTCGTATTTGACGGCGCGCAGTTCCTGATCGTGCAGAGGCGTCCTTTCAGAAGCGGGGATCCCCTCAAGGTATTTCTGCTGCTTTTCCAGCATACGAATCGTCTGCGCCTTGTCAGCCCGTTTGCGGTTGTAAAGCGCAACGTCCTGATTGTATCCTTCCTTGAAGGTTTTTATGATCTGCGGCAGGCTCGTCATCAGGCCCGACAGCGCGCCGGAGTAGAACGCAGGGATAAGGGCTTTCAGCTTTTCTCCCGTTGGGAGCGCTTCTTTGCTGAACAGTCTGCCGATAAAGGTCGTACTTGGATCGCCGCCGATCTGGCGATTCGGGATGGTGCTCTGTACTGCCGCCCGCGTGATCTCGCCGCGTCCATAGGCTTGCAGATAAGCGCGCAGTCCGGCGTCAAGGGACGCGCGGCTTGTTTTGAGAGCACCGATATACGCACGCGGCCAGCGGAAGCCCGTAGCCCTGGCAAAGAGGCGATACGGCGAAATAAACGGCCGTTCAATCCAGCGCTCAGCGCCGAAGAAACGCTTGAGCCATTCGTTGTTCGACAGTCGGCCGGCTGTGAAGAGGCCATGCGGACCGGCGAGGAAATTCGCTGCCGTGTTCATGATGGTTTCGGCGATTGCCGCCTTGCCGGCCACGTCCATCGCCTGCTGATGCGTGCCGCCCAGTTCGCGCGCGGTCTTATAGGCATACCCCGTGCCCGACATCGTTTGCGCAGCGGAGCCGCCAAGCGTAGACCGCGCCATTGCACCAAGGGGCGACAGCGCCTTTGAAGATGCGATCGTTCCGGGGGCCGATGTGCCGCCAGTCGCGGCCATCATCATCAGGGTAGGCAGCATCATCGCGCCTTGATTCGCGACTTGGCTGTAGAGAGCGTCTTTGTCTATGACTTCACGATCGGCTCTGTCTTTCAGGCGATGCACGGCCATGCCGGCATCCTGCAAGAAGTTCGTGCTTTCAGGGTCCCAGAGTCCGGTCCATTTCCCGATCGGATCTGTCACGGCATGGGCCGTCACGCCCGCGCCGTTAAGCAGATTGCCGAGCCAGCCGTTGAAGCCACTCGCGGCTGAATAGGCAACGTCGTTAAGGACGTGAAGAAGCGGCGTGAAATCTTTGTCGCCTTCGGGAGCATCAGCCGTTTTGAGGTAAGGGCTTTTGCCTTCAAGGTCGTACTCGGGCGCCGCATCAAAACCGCTGTTTTCAGGGTCAGAGGCGAGGAAGTCTTTCCACTTCTCTTCCGCTGTGCGCTTGTCCGGGTCTTCGCGCTTCTGGAATTCATACTGGTCTGCGGGGGTGACGAACCAGTTTTTGATGTTATCCGCGTCCTCAATGTTCATCGGCTGTTCAGTCGGCGGCTGCCAGTCGTAATCCGTCGGGAGCTGTTCTTCGTCGTAGTCGCGCTTGTTCCACTTGCGGAAGGCGAGAAAGTCGCCCAGGCCTGTCTCTTTCAGGCTCTTCCCGAGTCCTTTCAGAAGCTCATCCGACGGGCGGAAGCTCTTCATGATGGCCTTCGGGATGCTAGAGCTGACGGAGGAGATAAAAGGCACAACGTCCCGAAGTTCAAAATCGGTGAAGGCATTGCCTTCGCCTTTTTTCACCTTGTCGGGCAGGACGGGCTTTTCAATCCGCTCAGAAGGCGAGAGTGAATCAAGGATCCAGCTCGCAGGCGCAAACTTCATTTGCGAGAGCGTCGGCGTGTGCTGACTGCGCCCCGCTCTTCCCATTTCGATGCGGTAATGCCAGGGATAGACGCTTTTGTTCAATTCCTGACCGCGTGCATGAGTGAGGTGCTTGTCGAAGCGCTGCACAGGCGACTCAAGACCGCGAATCGCGTCCATGATATAGGGGTTGTTCACGAAAGCGGGGTCGTGCCCGGTCGTCTTTGCCGCCGTCACGTCAGGATCCGTGACAGGGTTCGCCGCGAAGTCCGTCGGCGACAGGCCGTCATGGTTCACTGCCTTCCAGACCGAAGCAACGATGTCATGGTCAGGCCCATGAGGGACGCCGGGGATCTTTGATTCGACTTCAAACGCCGGCGACAGTTCAGAAGGGGAGACGTTGTGATAACCGATCACGTCGAGCTGCTGACCGTAACGGCCAGTGTCATAGCTGTAGTGACGGTCAGTCGCGCCTCGTGCGTTTTCAAGGGCCTTGATCTTGTAGTCTATGCCCCTGCGCATGGCCCTGTTCCGCGAGCTCGTGCCGGCGACGTTGAAGTTGTAGTCGCCGGGGATGAATACGGGCATCCCGTCTTTGCCGAGCCGGTCCTTGAGCTCGTTCAGCTTTGAAATCTGATAGGCGCGCAGGATGTCGTCGCGGTCTTTGAGAAGAGCGGCCTCTTCTTTCGTCACGCCCTGCGGCACGTACTGGCTTTTCAGGTGGACGTTCCCCATCTTGAACGGCGTTCCTGTCCGCTTGTCGATAAATTCTGCAACAAGAGGCGCACGCTGAAAGACCTTCTTGCTTGGGTCTGACGGCTGCACTTCATCGGCATAGTAGACAAGAGGCTCGCCGTTCATGGTAACGGCCTCGGGGTTCCACATGAAGGCAAGGTCCTGCTGATCCGGCGTGTCGTTCATCTTGTACTGCCATCCGGGGAAGTTCGGCATCATCAGGTTATCCATCGCCGCATTTCCTTCGATTTCCTGAAGGGCAATGACGTTCGCGCCGCTTTGCTTAATCTTGTCCGCGATCTGTTTTGCCTGCTCCAGTGTGTAATTCGGCATACTGAAGAAGCGGGAATTGAACGTACCGAGTACGAGCCCGTCAGGCGTCGTCTGCGTCTGGAACGCCTGGGAGAAATCGGGAGAGACGCCCGCGCCCTGTCCCTGTTGAATCGCGCTGCCGCCGGCCGCCTGAGTTGTCGGCGCTGCCTGCGGAGACGGCTTGAGCGTATTGAAGAGTTTTTCATACGGATCCGCTTTTTGAGGAGCTTCGAGTGTTTGGAAGAGCTTATCGTAGTTATCCGCTTTAGCGGGTTTCTCAACGTCTTCTTCAGGAGACAGCGTCGCAAAGAGGCGCTTATAAGGATCTTCCTCTTCGGGAGCGGGCTTTTGGTCTTCCCCGAGCGTCGCAAACAGACGCTTGTAAGGATCTTCTACGGCGGGAGTAGGCATTGTTCACCTCAAAGACCGAGTATTCAGGCGTCCCAGAAGCGATGTTGCGTAGAAAACTCGGTCTTTGAGG
>JAGAYQ010000393.1 GCA_017940445.1 Pyramidobacter sp.
CAGGATCAAACTCTCCGAAAAATTTTTTCTTCGGTCTTCAACAGGCTCGCCTTACTTGCTTGGCTTCTCTTCATCTTTTTCCTTTGTCAAGGTGCTGTCGCTTGCCGTTCAGCCGGGCTGTCCGGCGCGCAACACGGGGTATAATACTCTCACCTGTCACTTCTGTCTACTCTCTCTTTCTGTTAGCTCTTCACTATACCTATTTCTCTCCTTGTCCGCTTTTGCGGACTTTTTTATTTCGTTTCTGCAGAACCACATCTAATATCCTGATTTAAATTTCAGCATCTCTTAATAACTTCTGTTTTTTTCGCCTTTGCTGAAATATTCTGTCTTTTTCTTCTCAGAACCCACAGTGGCATTTTCTCCGCCTCTGCGTACGACACTAGAGTGAACTGATCTGACCTCATGCCTTTGGTCAATAAAAATCAGTTCAGCAATTTTGTAGAAATCATCAATGGACGAATCCGTTTTTTCGGTTATCATATACGGCGTAGTGACGCGAAAGCGCCCAATCATCCACGGAGGTGTTTCTATTATGAATCCTGTAAAACTTAAAAGATCTGTACTAGGTGTCGTGATAGGCGCAATGATGTTCAGCGCTCTTCCTGTATCGGCTGCGCCGCTTCCTCCCGAAGCCCTGACGGCCAAGAGCCCTATCGCCGATCTGGTTGAAAAGGTCGCGCCCTCGATCGTCAACATCGACGTCGAAGGGACCGTCACGCGTACGATGAATCCTGGCATCCCGAACGATCCTTTCTTTAGAGAATTCTTCGGTGACATGTTCCGCGAGTACACGCGCAAGGTCCCCATGAAGGGTGCAGGCAGCGGCTTCATCGTCTCCAAGGACGGCCGAATCCTTACCAACAACCATGTCATCGCCGATGCCGACAAGATCACCGTTACGTTTTCCGACGGCAAGACGGCCGAAGCGACGGTGATCGGCAAAGATCCGACCTTCGATATCGCCGTCATCAAAGTGAAAGGTCACGACTACCCCACGCTTGAGATGGGCGACAGCGATAAGATCCGCGTCGGCGAGACGATGATCGCTATCGGCAACACGCTCGGACTGGGGCTTGAACCGACTGTCACCGTCGGCGTGCTCTCGGCGCGCAACCGTTCCATCCATCTTCAGAACTTCAACTTCGACGGTTTCCTCCAAACGGATGCTTCGATCAACCCCGGCAACAGCGGCGGTCCTCTTCTTGACATGAACGGTCACGTCATCGGCATCAACACTGCAATCATCAGCTCTGCTCAGGGCATCGGCTTTGCTATTCCCATCAACATGGCAAAGCAGGTCATGAACGACATCGTCACGTTTGGCAAGGTGCGCCGCGGTCAGATGGGCGTCTATCTCCAGCCGATCACCGAAGACATTGCTCAGGCATTTGACCTGAAGGACACGAAGGGCGCTCTGATCGCCGACGTTGTTCCTGACTCTCCCGCCGAGAAGGCCGGCCTGAAACGCGGCGACATCATCACCAAGATCGACGGCAAGGAAGTCGAAGACAGCGTCAAGCTGAGTACCACCGTGCGTCAGCACATGGCCGGTGACAAGATCGAGCTTGAAGTTCTGCGCAACGGCTCCAAGAAGAAGTTCACGCTTACGCTCGCAGAGGTCGACAATACCGTCTCCGACGCCAGCGCCATCGACAAGCTGGGCTTCTCCGTCTCGACCATCACGCCCGAACTGCGCAAGGAGATGAAGCTCTCTGAGAGCGACAGCGGTGTTGTCGTTACGGAAGTTCAGGAGAAGTCGCTTGCTTTCCGCTCCGGCCTGAAACGCGGCGATATCATCATGCAGGCCGGCGGACGCGAAGTTGAAAAGACGTCTGACCTGTTCAAGGCTATCAGCAGCGCCAAGCGCAACCGCGTGCCGCTCCTGATCAAACGCGGCAGCCGCACGCAGTATCTGCCGCTGTACGTGAAATAATCGTCACCGCTTCATCGCAGAATATCCACAAAAAGAGCCTCGGATCTCGCGGTCCGGGGCTCTTTGTCACTATGAAACCACATACAAAAACCGGCCGTTCCATCGCCTCGTGCGACGGAACGGCCGTTTTTTAGGTCTTGAGCAAACTGAGCTTGCAGTTAAGCGCGGAAGTTCTCCTTCTCGGGATCATACTGCTCGGAAAGGAGCTGAGCAAAGGCGTCGAAGCTCATCGCTCCGAGGTCGCCCTTGGCGCGGTCGCGGACAGCGAGCGTCTTGCCCTCCACTTCCTTGTCGCCGATGACGAGCATAGACGGGACTTTCTCCATCTGAGCATCGCGGATCTTGCGGCCAAGCTTTTCGTCGCGGCTGTCGATCTCGACGCGGACGTTCATGTCCTGCAGCTTCATCGCGATTTCGCGGGCGTAGGGCATGTGATCTTCGCTGACGGCCAGGAGCTTGACCTGGACGGGGGCGAGCCAGTAGGGGAAGACGCCGGCGTAGTTCTCGATAAGGATGCCCATGAAACGCTCGATGCTGCCCATCAGGGTACGGTGCAGCATGACAGGGCGGTGTTCCTTGCCATCGGCGCCGATGTAGGTCATGTCGAACTTCTCAGGCATGGTGAAGTCGAGCTGGATGGTGCCGCACTGCCAGGTCCGGCCAATGCAGTCTTCGAGATGGAAGTCGATCTTGGGGCCGTAGAAGGCGCCGTCACCGGGGTTGATGACGTAGGGGGTGCCGGTCTCCTCAAGGGTCTCGCGCAGGGCGTTCTCGGCAACGGCCCAGAGCTCATCGCTGCCCATGCTGTTTTCGGGGCGGGTGGACAGCTCGACGTGATACTTGAAGCCAAAGACGTGCGAATACAGATAGTCTTCGAGCTTCATGATAAGCTTGACTTCATCCTTGATCTGCTCGGGAGTGCAGAAGTGGTGAGCGTCGTCCTGGGTGAAGCATCTTACGCGCATGAGTCCGTGCAGAGCGCCGGAAAGCTCGTGACGGTGGACGATGCCCAGCTCGCCCATGCGGATGGGCAGATCGCGGTAGCTGTGCATCGAGGTCTTGTAGATGATGATGCCGCCGGGGCAGTTCATGGGCTTGATCGCGTGAGGAATGTCGTCGATGGTGGTGAAGTACATATTCTCGCGATAGTGGTCCCAGTGTCCGGACTGGAGCCAGAGATCACGGTTGAGGATCTGGGGCGTGCGGGCTTCGGTGTAGCCGTTGAGGGTGTGGAGGCGGCGCCAGAACGACATGAGCTTGTTCATGACGACCATGCCCTTGGGATGGAAGAAGGGGAAGCCGACGCCTTCGTTGTGAAGGCTGAAGAGGTCGAGTTCCTTGCCGATGCGGCGATGGTCGCGGCGGCGGGCTTCCTCCATGCGGGTGATGTAGGCGTCAAGCTCTTCGGCAGTGTTGAAGGCAGTGCCGTAGATGCGGGTGAGCATGATGTTGTGCTCGTCGCCGCGCCAGTAGGCGCCGGCCAGGGAAAGCAGCTTGAAGTGCTTGAGGTATGAGGTGTTGGGAACGTGAGGTCCGCGGCAGAGGTCGACGTAGTCGTCCTGCCAGTAAACGTTGACCGTGTCGTCGGTGATCTCGTTCAGGATCTCGACTTTATAAGGGTCTTTGCGCTCGGTAAAGAGCTCAATGGCTTTCTCGCGCGCGATGCGTTCGCGGCGCAGGGGCACGGAGCGCTTGGCGATCTTGTGCATCTCTTTCTCGATCTTGGGAAGATCGCTCTCGGAGATGGGCTCGGGGAACTGGATGTCGTAATAGAATCCGTCCTTGATGGTGGGACCGATAGCGACGACAGCGCCGGGATAGAGGTGGCACACAGCTTCGGCAAGCAGGTGAGCCGTGCTGTGGCGGACGATGTCAAGTCCTTCATCCGACTCAGGAACGACGGGAGCGACAGCCGCATCGTGATCGACGACGACGTCGAGGTCGACGGGCTTGCCGTCGACAAGCGCGGCGATCGCGCCTTTGCCCAGTTTCCACGCGGCCAGCACGTCGCCGGCCTTGAGCGCTTCGCTTTCCAGCATCTGGCCCTCAGGGCCGCTGTATTTGAACATGATGAAATTTCCTCCTTCGCCTGAACGCATACGG
>JAGAYQ010000394.1 GCA_017940445.1 Pyramidobacter sp.
ATGAGGTAGCGCACGCTTTCGGGATCCACCTCGTTGGCCAGCACCAGTGTGTTCGGCGTCTGGCGCACGATGTCCCACACGCCCTCCGGATCGAAGGCCGCCAGCAGCAGTTTCTGCACGGCGGGGGACGTGTAGGCGCAGGTGAACGTGCCTGTGGCGAAGTCGGGGGCGCTGAGGGCAAGCGTCAGCACGGCAGCGAGGACAATTTTTCTCATTTTCATGGGAACGACCTCCTTGATAATCTATTCTAATTCCGAAACAGCCTTATTATATCGCTTCTCTGCGGCTGCGGATATTGAAGAAATCACGGATTGTGCAAACTCTTCTAACGAGTGACAGAGGCCCTGGCCCCGTCAGCTGCGTCACTTTCCCGACTCGACATATTCCGCCAGCTCAACGAGATTTCCGTCGGGGTCGCGGACGTAGACGCTGCGGATGGGGCCGCGCGCGCCGGTGCGGAGGACGGGGCCCAGCTCGACTGGCCAGTTTTGGGCTTCGATCTCGGCCTTGACGGCTTCGACAGGACCGTTCACGATCAGGCAGAAGTCGGCGCTGCCGAACTCGGGATTTTTCGCCGCGGGCAGAAACTGCGCTTTGCCGGCGTGGATGTTGATCTTCTGCGAGCCGAAGAACAGCGCGTGGCGTCCGCCGTTTTCCCGGTGCTCCATACCGAGCACGCGCGTGTAAAAATCGACGCAGGCGGCAAGATCGGCGGTGGTGATGACAAGATGATCGAAACGTTCTATTTTCATTTTTTGAATTCTGCCTCCGTTTGCACAGGTGACCGCGAATTATTCGTTCCTCATGGAACATCTGCGCCGGGCCGCTTTTGCGGGGCGCAGGGGCACGTTCATTATAATTTTTCGGCGGCGAAAGAGCAACGTCAGACCGTCTGCAAAATGACCTGCGCGTTCAAAAGAATCCCCGCAACTTTTTCTTTTTTATGACTTGTCAGGCGTAAAAAATGCCGTATACTTACGCTGAAATTACCCGATTTCACATTTTTAAATCAGGAGTGATACTGACAATGGAACAGTTTAAGCCCGTAAAAGAAGGAAAAGTCCGCGAGATCTACGATCTCGGCGATAAGCTGCTGCTCGTCGCGACCGACCGCATCAGCGTTTTCGACATCATCCTCAAGACGCCCGTCGGCAAGAAGGGCGTGGTGCTGACGCAGATGAGCAAGTTCTGGTTCGACTTCACCAGCGACATCATCCCCAACCACATGATCAGCACGGATACGGCCGACATGCCCGAATTCTTCCGCACGCCCGCCTTCGAAGGCCGCAGCATGCTGTGCAAGAAGCTGACGATGATCCCCATCGAGTGCATCGTGCGCGGCTACATCACCGGCAGCGGCTGGGCCAGCTATCAGAAAAACGGCACCGTCTGCGGCATCACGCTGCCCGGCCACCTCAAAGAGAGCGAGAAGCTGCCCGTGCCTATCTTCACGCCCAGCACCAAGGCCGAGATCGGCGACCACGACGAGAACATCAGCTTTGACCGCTGCGTCGAAGTGCTCGAAAAGGCCTTCCCCGGTCACGGCGAGGAGTACGCCCGCACCATCCGCGACTGCACGATCGCGCTCTATAAAAAATGCGCCGATTACGCCCGCAGCCGCGGCATCATCATCGCCGACACCAAGTTCGAGTTCGGCGTCGACGAGAACGGCCGCGTCGTGCTGGCCGACGAGATGCTCACGCCCGACAGCAGCCGCTTCTGGCCGCTTGCAGGCTACGAGCCCGGACATTCGCAGCCGTCGTTTGACAAGCAGTTCGCCCGTGACTGGTACAAGGCCAATCCCGGCAACGACGGCGTGGTCCCGGCCGACATCGTCGAAAAGACGATCGGCAAATACCTCGAAGCCTACCGGATGCTGACCGGCAAGGATCTGTAAACGCCCGAACAAAAAGAGCTCCCGCAGTCTGATACAGCCGCGGGAGCATTTTTATACTCCTGAGGAGGAACAAGCAATGGAAGGATGCCTGATCTGCGGCGCTCCGCTGGAATACCTTCAGGAAGACGAACTGATGACCTGCGCCGTCTGCGGCAAGAGGGAACCGAGCAAAGCGCGCTGCGTCAAAGGTCATTATGTGTGCAATGAATGCCATACGCGCGGCCTGGACAGCGTCATCGCCGTCTGTCTCGGGACGGACAGCCGCGATCCCGTCGCGATCCTCGAAACGATGATGGACATGCCCTTCTGCCACATGCACGGGCCCGAGCATCACGTCATGGTCGGCTCTGCGCTGCTGACCGCGTACAAAAACGCCGGCGGCGCGATCGACCTGAGCCGCGCTCTGCGCGAGATGTTCCGCCGCGGCAAGGGCGTGCCAGGCGGCGCGTGCGGCTACTGGGGCGCGTGCGGCGCTGCCGTCAGCGCCGGCATCTTCACCTCGATCGTGACCATGGCCTCGCCGCTTGCCGTAGAGCCATGGGGCCTGACCAACCTCACGACCGCCCGCGCCCTTGAGCGCATCGGAAAACTCGGCGGTCCGAGGTGCTGCAAGCGCAATTCCTACACGGCCATCCTCGCCGCGGTGCAGTTTGCCCGTGAACATCTGGGCGTGAACATGGAGACGAGCCCGATCGTCTGCACAAGATCGGGCCGCAACGGCGAATGCATCGGTCTGCGCTGCCCGTACAATCCGGCATCGCAGCGCGGGTACGCCTCCGCAAAAGCTGTGACCTTGACGGAAAAGAGCCTTTTGACTGAAAAGAATGCTATAATCAAAACGAACTTTAACCATACGGGCGAAAGGAGTCCATCCATGCGCAAACGCATTTTTGAGGTCATCGAAGTTGCCCGTCCTGGCGATCGCGCCAGCAACATCTATGACGGCATTATGCTGTTTTTGATTATAATCAGTCTCGTGCCGCTGGCATTCAAGCAAAGCTATCCCATTTTCGGCGTCCTTGAGAACGTCACCGTCGCCGCGTTCATCGTAGACTACGCACTGCGCTGGGCGACGGCCGACTTCAAGCTCGCGCCGCGAAAGCTGAGCGCGTTCATCCTCTACCCGGTGACAGCATGGGCGCTGATCGATCTGCTTTCGATCCTGCCGTCGCTGCATCTGCTGAACAGCAGCTTCAAGATGCTCCGTTCTCTGCGCATGATAAGGGCGCTTCGCGTGCTGCGAGTGCTCAAAGCGATGCGCTATTCACGCAGCATCGCCATCATCGTCTCAGTCATCCGCAATTCACAGCATGCCCTGGAAGCGGTCGCCATTTTATCGTTCGGCTATATCCTCGTCTCCGCGCTGATCATCTTCAACGTAGAGCCGGATTCTTTTGCTACGTTTTTCGACGCCATCTACTGGGCCACGGTGTCGCTCACGACTGTGGGGTACGGCGACCTCTACCCCATTACGACGGTCGGGCGCCTGGTCGCCATGATCTCATCACTGTTCGGCATCGCCATCGTTGCACTGCCCGCCGGCATCATCACCGCAGGCTACATGGAGGAACTGCAGAAGGATCGCCGCTAACGGTACGGCATGGAACGTCACACAGCGCGCATCAAAAAGCCGGAAGGAAAAGCGATCCTTCCGGCTTTTTCTGTTCTTTATCATAAGGGTCACACCGCTGTAAAGCGGACGTCTGCCCCAGGCGCCATGCGGAGCATGAGCGAGGCAAAAAGCGCCCTCAGCGGCGCCGGGCCGGATTCGGCAAGCACCGCTTCGGCAACTGGATCGGCCTGCGCACGTTCAAGCGCCCGCAGCGTCAGAGCACTTTGCAGAGCCGTGAGCGAAGGGTTGTAAGCGGCGCTTTCCAGCAGACAGCCGCAGAAGACGCGGCCAGACGCGCAGCGCAGCGCGACGCCGCTTTTCGTGCCGGTATAGGGCGAATAGCTCGCCTCCGCTGCAACCTGTGCGGTTTCATCAGCCGCACAGGCTGACAGGAGCGAAAAATCACGCGCGCGAGACAGCAGCGCTTCTTTCGCGCCGCCGAGCGCGAACGCCTCCGGCAGCAGCGAGTCGAGCGGCAGGATGCGTCCGTTCAGCACGATGTCGAGCGGCGTGCCCAATTCGCGCAGGAACTGGCGGCAATAGCCGCACGGCGCGGCCGAGACGGCCAGCGCCAGCAGCTTCGTCTCGCCGTGAGACCGGGCGTTCAGCACTGCGGCCTGCTCGGCGTGAACGGTAAAATTCAGCGGCAGGCCTGCGAACTCCAGATTCGCGCCCAGCCAGACGCGTCCGGACGCGCCCAGCGCCGCCGCGCCCACGCGAAAGCCGCTCACAGGCACGCAGGCCAGCTCTGCCGCGCGCGCCAGAAACGCGCTCAGTTCGGCAGCGATCTTCTCCCTGGGCAGATTCAGATCGATCGAAAACGTTTCGTTCAGCGTCATGCGCTCCGCCTCCTCGTTTTTTCGCGCAAAAGATGATAGACTGGAGCCAGAAAGGCCGGTGAATCCACTCGTGTCAGCCAACAAACAGTCATCGCGCCGCAGCTCCTCCAGCACGCTCGAAATCCTGGGCTCTCCGGTGCTGGTCGTGCGCAAGCGGCAAAAAAACATGTACCTGTCCGTGCGGCCTGACGGAACGATCCGCGTCACCTGCCCGGCCGGCACGAGCGACGGCGAGATCATCGCCTTCGTCTCGTCGCACGCCGACTGGCTGAGAACGCGCATTTCGGCCGCAAAGCAGCGGGCCCGCACCGGCGAACTGGAATACATAAGCGGCGATGCCGTGCCGCTGTGGGGGCGTTTTGTGACGCTGCGCGTGCGCGACGAACGTCCGTATCGTGCCGCGCTCGACGGCGAACAGATCCTGCTGCACGCTCCCGCAGCATCCACGCACGACGAGCGAGCGGCGCTGATCGAACTTTTTTACCGTGCGCAGATGAAAGCGGCTGTGCCGCCGCTGCTGCGCCGCGGGCAGCCTTTTTTAGGCGTGGAAGCAAGCGGGCTCACCGTGCGCAGCATGACCTC
>JAGAYQ010000043.1 GCA_017940445.1 Pyramidobacter sp.
CGGGAGGCTGTTCAAAATGTTCCACTGCGGACGCGAAAGGATGCGTCCGTCGAGGATAACGACCTTGCCGCGGTCGGATGCCGTGCGCACCAGCCGGCCCGCCGCCTGGCGCAGCTGCATTTTCGCCCCCGGCAGCACTACTTTCATAAAATTGCCGCCGCCTTCGAGCTCGCTCCTGGCCTCGCCGACGGGATCGCCGGGATGAGGGAACGGGATGCGGTCGATGATCACCTGCGTCAGCGCCTCGCCGGGCACGTCGATCCCCTCGCGGAACGACGCCATGCCGATCAGCACGCAGCGCTCGTTTTCGCGAAACAGTTCCAGCAGTTCCGAACGGGGAAGATCCCCCTGAACAAGGATATTCAGGTCATCTTTTTCCGCATTTTGCTTCAGATAGGAGGAAACGACGTTCAAAAGCCGTCTCGACGAGAGCAAAATCAGCGTCGCGCCGCCGTTTTCGCGTGCGAACTTGCGGCAGACGCGCGCCACAACGTCAGCATAGCCGTCGTCCAGCACCTTCATGCCCAGATCGACCACGTCGATCTCCATCTGATGCTCCAGCTCGAACGGCGAATCCAGCACGACCGTCTCATCAGGAGCCAGTCCCGTTTCTTCGGCCCAGTATTCGAACGACTGATCCACCGTCATCGTCGCCGACAGCGCCACAATCTTCACATCATCGTCAAAGGCCATCGGCACGATGCCGCTGCCCGTCACGCAGGCGCTTTTCAGCGCACCGCCCTCGCGCCAGTAGGCCCACTGAGGATAATCATCCACGCCGCAGCACCAGCGCAGCGCGTCGCGGTACTCCGTCAGCTCTGAAGTCCACACGGAAAGGCGGCCCTCCGCCTCGCTGCCTCCGTCGCTGCGCAGATCGCGCGGGGAGGCGCCTTCATGCAGCGTGTTCAGATCGCGGATCAGGCCGTCGCACTTGGCCAGCATCTCGGCCGTCGCTGTCTTCAGGTCCTCGGGATAGTCGGAAAAACTCCTGCCGTCAGGCAGCGTCAGAGCGATCTGTTCAAAAAGACTGTCGGCGACGTGTCCCAGATCGGTCACGCGCTCGGCAAAGCGCCCCGCGCTGAAATTCGCGCTGCGCAAAAGCGGCGCGTCGAGATGGTCGAGCTTGGGCGGCCGCCGCAAAAGGCGCTGCCAGTCGCGAGCGTCGGCCCCCACCTGCGTGACCGAGCGGGCCGCCTCCTCCATCTTATGCGCCTCGTCGCAGATCACCAGTCCGTGTTCCACAGGGAACGGCTTTTTCTGCCCCAGCACATACGAGAAATAAACGTGATAATTCGCCACCACGATCCGCCAGCGGGAGGCGCTGCGCAGCACACGGGCGTAGAAACAGCGCTCATGATGCGGACACAGCGTCCCCATGCAGGTCAGATACGACGAGGCGATGCGCTCCCGCGCCGGGTGATTGTCGCCCAGGCTGAGCTCGCTCAGGTCGCCCGTCTCCGTGCTGTAGAGCCAGCTGCTGATGTCGCGCGAAGCCTTGCCGCGGTCGCCGTCGAAATCAAGATACCCTTCCTGACCGATCTCCCGCGCGCGGCGGATGCAGGCATAATTTCCCCGTCCCTTGAGCAGCCCATACGGCAGATCGAGATTCAGCACGTCGAGCAGTGCCGGGATGTCCTTGCCGATCAGCTGTTCCTGGAGCGTGATGCCCGACGTGAGCACCAGCACCGTCTTGTTGTTCTCCACCGCCCAGCGCATCGCCGGGACCAGCATCGCGAACGTCTTGCCGACGCCTGTCGGCGCCTCCGCCGCCAGAAGATGGTCGTCCGAGTCCAGGAAAGCGTCGATCTTCTCCGCCAGCTCCTGCTGCTGACGGCGGTATTCAAAACCGGGAAGGCGCTGTTTGAGAAGCCCTTCCGGACCAAAATAATCTTCCATGCGATCACCGCGATCTTTGCAGAAAATGATTTTACCGTCAGCCGCCCGTGCAAGAACGTGCAGCGCAAAAAATCCTCATTATGATAACACGACTTGCCGTGCACGTCGTCAAAAAAATCCCCGCACCGGAACTTTTTGCTCTCCGGCGCGGGGATGAGGCATGATCACACCACCTGGAACAGGTAGAACTTGAGGTACTCGGTCTCAGGCACGCCCCAGAGGACGGGGTGGTCGGGAGCCTGGCCGCGGCGCTCGACGAGACGCAGGGACACTCCGGCGTCGCGGGCGGCTGAGGCGAGCATTTTTTCAAACAGCTCCCGCGTCATGAAATGCGAGCACG
>JAGAYQ010000044.1 GCA_017940445.1 Pyramidobacter sp.
GTGGAATGTGGCCGACAACGTGCGCGTGGGTGCAGCGACGAACGCCGTGCGCATCCTGCTCAAACATGCTGGGATGAACGGCGTGGCATAAGTTCAAAACCAAATCCAAAGCCGACGCAAAGGCCTGAAGTCGCAAAGAAAAATGACGCTGATAAAGGCTCAGCAGGGTTCGGCGTAAAACTAGACAATCATTTTTTTATAGATAAAGGAGCGAATCAACATGTTCAGAGGTACCGGCACAGCGCTTATTACTCCGTTCCGCGATGGAGCGATCGATTTTGAGGCTCTTACAGGGCTGCTCAACTTTCAGGTGGAAAATGGCGTGGACGCGCTGATCGTGCTGGGCACGACGGGCGAAGCGGCGACGATGACGCCGGCCGAGCGAGACGCGGTGATCACGCACGCGCTCAAGGTCGTCGATGGCCGCATCCCGGTGATCATCGGCACGGGCACGAACAACACGGCGACGACGATCGACCTGTCGCGCCGCGCCGAAGAGCTGGGCGCTGACGGCGTGCTGGTGGTGACGCCGTTCTACAACAAGCCTAATCAGGAAGGGCTGTACCGTCATTTCCGCACGGTGGCGGAGTCGATCCGCATCCCCGTGATCCTCTACAACGTTCCGGGCAGAACGGGCGTGAACCTGAGCCCGGAGACGGTGCTGCGCCTGGCGCAGGATGTGGAGAATATCGTGGCGGTCAAGGAGGCCAGCGGCGATCAGTTCCAGTGCGACCGTCTGATCCGCGCGCTCCAGGTGGTGCGGCCCGACTTCCGCGTCTTCTCGGGCAACGACGACCAGGCCTTCCATCTGGTGTGCTCCGGCGGAGACGGCGTGATCTCCGTGCTGTCGAACGTGGTGCCCGCGCAGACGTCGGCGCTGATGAACGCGGCGCTGGGCGGCAATCTGGCCGAGGCGCGCAGGCTGCAACTGCAGCTGCTGCCGCTGATGAAGGACCTGTTCCACGAGAGCAACCCGATCCCGGTCAAGTACGCGGCCAGCCTGCTCGACCTGTGCCGCAACGAGCTGCGGCTGCCGCTCGTGCCCGCGTCACAGGGCACGTGCGAGCTGGTCCATGCCGATCTGCTTGAGCTCGACGTGCTGGAGGACGACGACGAATGAGTCTGAACGTCCCTTACGGCGTCGTCGGCTTCACGGGACGCATGGGCGGCGAGATCGTCGCTGCCTGCGGCGGTTCTCCCGTGCTGCGCGTGTGGGATGCAGGCGAGGAGTGTGACGCGTCTCCGCGCGTGATCTTCGACTTTTCGTCATACACGGTCTTGCCGCACACGATCGAGCTGTGCCGCGCGCATCATGCCGCGCTCGTGATCGGCACGACGGCGCTGAAAGACGAACACATCATGCAGCTGCGCGCGCTGGGCGAAGAACTTCCGGTGGTGCAGAGCTTCAATTACAGCATCGGCATCGCGCTGATGGCGATGATGCTGCACGACTACGGCCCGCTGCTGGCTGACTGGGATGCGGAGATCTGCGAAGCGCATCATAATAAGAAGAAAGACGCGCCTTCAGGCACGGCGATCCTGCTCGGCAAAGCGCTGGGCCGCGATGTGCCGATGCACAGCTTCCGCCTCGGCGGACTGCCCGGCGATCACACGGCGATCTTCGGCAACGAGGGCGAAACGCTCTCGATCACGCA
>JAGAYQ010000395.1 GCA_017940445.1 Pyramidobacter sp.
AGAAGGGAGTCGGTTTTGTGAGCTACATTGGTATTGGCATCATCTCGCTGTTCAGCTTCGTTGCCACGAGTTTCCTCTGCAACATCGTGCTGAAGCGCAAGATGGGCGAGGCGATGATGTGGGGCGTGATCGTGCTTCTGATCATCGGCACGTGCTTCGACGGCAAGAATCTGTGGGTGTCGGTGAAGGATATGACGATCTACGCCGGCAAGCAGGAGGTCGTTTACGCGGGCATGGCGTTTGCGTTCATGGCTTACATGATGGAGCAGACGGGCATCATCGACCGTCTTGTGAACATCCTTAACGCGCTGCTGGGCCGTCTGCCTGGCGGTTCGGGCTATGTCGCGACGATCGGCTGCGCTCTGTTCGGCATGATCAACGGCGTGGCGACGGCCAGCACAGCGGCTATCGGCGCAGTGACGATCCCCTGGATGATCGAGAGCGGCTGGAGCCGCGAGCGCGCTGCGGCGATCGTCTCGGGCAACGGCGGTCTGGGCAATATTTTCCCGCCTTCGTCGGTCATGCTGCTGTTCCTTGGCTTTGAAGCGGTGGCCAAGGAGCTGACGGCCAGTCAGCTGTACGTGGGTCTGATGGGCCTGGGCGCGATCGTGCTTGTGGTGCGTCTGTTCATCGTCTTCATCTTCGCCAAGCAGGAGGGCGTGAAGGCGGTGTCTGAGGACAAGATCATGCCGATCGGCAAGGCTCTGCGCGAGAATGGCTCGTCGCTGATCATCTTCCTCGGCGTGGCGATTCCTCTGCTGCTCACGATGGGCCCGACGGGCGCGTGGGTGAAGGGCATCCTGGCTCCCACCAAGGGCGCGGCCAAGGCTATTTCGCTGATTTACTACATCCCGCTGCTGATCACGTTCTTCACGATCATCGAGGGCTGGAAGTCGCTTCCTCACACGCCGGCGGGCATCTGGAAGCTGGTCATGGGCAGCGTGAGCCGCTTCTATGACCTGGGCGCGCTGCTGTTCTTCGCGTTCTGCTCGTCGCGTCTGCTCACCAAGCTGCACATGAGCGAGGAGTTCACGGCGATCTTCAACGCGATGGCCGGTCTGTCGCCTATCGTCATCGTCCTTACGATCTGCGGCATCATCACGGCGATGGTCGGTCCGTTCAACGCGACGGCGACGACGACGGCTATGGGCGCGGTGTGCTTCGCGGCGATGCGCTCGATCGGTCTGGCTCCGGTCACGGCTGCGGTGGCGTTCATCAATCTGGTCTCCAACCAGAGCTGCGTGCCGCCCAACTCGGGCTCGATCTACATCGCGGCGAGCATCGCGGGCGTCGACGAGCCGACGAAGATCTTCAAGGATCTGGTGCTGTACTACGCGATCCCCGAAGTGATCATCGTCATTCTCGTCTGCCTGAAGATCATCCCCATCATCGGCGCCTAGGAGGTCGTTCTCATGAAAAACGTTATTTACAACCTTTCGCGCTTTGTCTTCGGCGTCACGCTGCTGGCTTTCTTCGGCATGGGCTTTGCGGTGGTTTTCACGCAGGCGTACGCGCTGTGCGTGGGCGACTCGGCGCTGGTGAAGCGCATCGCCGATCTGCTCAAGGACAATTCGGCTTACGTCTCCACGGTGTGCGCGTTCGCGGGCTATCTGTGCTACTACACGAAGCCGGCGAAGAAAAAGAGCGCTTGATCATTTTTCACGCTTAAAAAGACCGGGCTTTCCCGTTTGGGAAGGTCCGGTCTTTTTCGTTGACACGGGAGATTCCCGGAACTATGATGGTTTTGTTCCTACGGCAAAGGAGGTTTTGCCCATGCTCAGAAAAGCACTCATCGTCCTGCTGTCAGTGTTCTGTCTGACTCGCGCCGCGTCCGCCGTGACGGCTGTGCCGGTGCTGATGTTTCACCGTGTCTGCGACGCGCCCAAGTATCCTGAAGAGATCTCGACGGCGCAGCTGGAGGCGCTTTTCAATTTTTTATGGAAAAGCGGCTGGGCTCCGGCCAGCGTGTCTGACCTCGCTGCCGGCCGCCTTGACGAGGTCGTGCCCAGGGGGAAAAAGCCCGTGGTGCTGACGATCGACGACGGGCATCCGAGTGTGATCTACAGCGCCGCGCAGCATCCGGCGCTGAAGCTGAACAACCGCAAATCGTTCCTGACGGTGCTGTGCGAAACGTGCCGGGCTCACAGGCTGGAGCCGCGGGCGACGGCCTTTATCAGCGAAAGCGGGGGCTACTTCGGCGGGCGTGAAAGGCTCTCATCGGCGCTCGCACGCATCCATAACTCCGCGCCGAACTTTGAAGCGGGCTATCACACGCGCGCGCACAAGCTGATGAAAAGCATGACGCCCGCGCAGTTTCGCGCCGCGCTTGTCTCGCAGCGCGAACAGTTCCGCAGTCTCGGCGTGCTGAAATCCATCGCGCCCGTGCTGGCCTATCCATATGGGATCGCGCCGGCCTTCGGACCGCAGTCGATCCTGAAAGAGCTGGGCTTCACCGCGGCTGTGCTTGCCTTCGCCGGCAACGGCGAGCAGAAATTCAGCCGCATTCCCCGCTGCCGCTATGACGGCACGCTGAAAAGCGACCGCTTCCTCATCCCCCGCACCAGCATCGGCGCGCGCGGCTATGCGTTTCGCAAAAAGGGATCCTTTGTGATCGACCCGATCGCCGATTTTAAAAAGGATACCGCATTCCCAGACGTGACGTATTACGTGAGCAAAGGGAAACGATAAAGAAAAAAGCCCGGCACCCCGTTCATGTGGGGTGCCGGGCTCGCATGCCCGTAATAGATTTACGCTTTTGCCTCGGTCTCGGCCATTTCGATGGCCGCGGTCGGGGCGTTCTTTTTGACGCTTTCGATGCCGTTCAGGCAGCCGGCTTTGGCCTTGTAGCCTTCGGAGGTGGCAATGATCTGGCCGTTGCGGGCCTTGAGGCGGAAACGGAACTCGCCGGCTTTGTCGGTGTAGAGTTCGAACTTGGGGTTCTTCGCCACGGCAAAACCTTCGACGGTCTGATCTTCCACGGCGGCGACGGCAGCGTTTTTCACGACGCTGTCGATGCCCTTGCGGCAGCCGGGTTCGGCGGTGTACACCTCGGACGTGGCGATCACTTCGCCGTTGGCAGCTTTGAGGTCGAACTTGACGCCCTTGGCGGTTGGCTTGATGACGAACTTTGACATGATCGTTTCCTCCCTTATATGCATTGAAAAGTTAGTGTCTTTAGATTATCACGCTTTTGTCAAAAATACAAGTAAAAAATCGTCCGAGTCATTTCGTCACGATCGAGCCGAACTCACCGTCGATCCCCGCGGCCATCAGCAGCACGAGCGCGAGGTGCTGCACGGCCTTGTGAGCGTTCACGATGTGCAGTTTCTCGTCGAGGCTGTGGTTGTGGACGCGCTTCGAGTTCTCGTCGGGCGCCCAGGCGCGGCCCATGCACAGCGCGGGAATGCCTTTGCTGATCGCGATGTTGGCATTGGTGCTGCCGCCCTCCTCCAGCCAGGGGGCGGCTTCCAGAGCGCTGAGGCTGAGCCAGGCCGTCTCCACGAGCGGAGAATGAGCATCCTGCGTGCCGCCGGGGATGTCGCAGAGGATGCGCGAGCTCACTTCGATCTCGTTTTTGCCCCACTTCTGCGATTCCTCGCGGGCCGACGTTTCGACCGCGTCGAAGACGGCCTTTTTGACAGCGGCGAACTCTTCCGCGCCGTTGGAGCGGAAGTTGATGATAAACGACGCCTCAGAGGCAATGGCGTGGACGCCGGAGATGTTCCCGGCGTGGAAATTGGACACGGCAAACGTCGTCTTGGGCGAAGAAGGCACTTCGAGCGCGGCGATCTTCGCCACAGCACGCGCGGCGGCGTGGACGGGCTGAGCTACGGTGCCGAACGCCGACCAGGCGTGTCCGCCCTGGCCGCGGAACGTAAACTCCCAGGTCTGGCACAGCGTCGCTTCATAGATGATGCGGCTCATGTCGTTGCTGTCGACGCTGAGCGAAATGTCGATCTCCGGGTGCTCGTCGAGAAAGTCCTTCATGCCGCCAAGCGCGCCGGTGCCCTCTTCGCGCGTCGTGCCGACGAAGTACACATCGCCCGTCGTCTTCACGTTCGCGGCATTCAGCCCGCGCAGCAGCGACAGCAGCATGGCCAGCGCCCGCGTGTCGTCGCCCACTCCCGGAGCGTAGAGAAAGCCGTCGCGCTCCTCTACTCCCTTCACCGAGCCGAACGGAAACACCGTGTCGAGATGCCCTTCGATGACCACTTTCGGGCCGTTCCCGCTGCCGCGCCGCAGGCCGATCACGCAGCCGCCGCGGCCCGTGTGAACATCTTCCAGTCCCAGATCTTTCAGCTTCTGAGCAAAAACTGCCGCGCGCTTTTCCTCGTGATGCGTGGGCGCTTCGATGAGCACCAGCTCCTTCAGCTCATCGATCGATTTTCTCTCGTCGGCCTTGATAAAATCAAGGACCTTGCGGACCTTCTCAAGCTTCATCATCGCTTCGAACTGCGAACGGACCTTGGGCGACTTCACTTCGTACATGGGCGGCTCCCCCTTTGATAATTTGATACTCTCTCGCGATTAAAAGGCTCATCGCGAGGTCGCGCCTTGCGGCGCCATAAAACGGCTAAAGTGCGTTAGCCGTTTTAACGAAAACTCGTATGAACTGGCCCGATTATACCGTTATTCGCGTCACTTTCCAACATCAAAAAAGAGCCTCCCGCCATGCGGCTGCGGGAGGCTCTTGCGCTGTTACGCCAGCGTTTCTTCCAGGTTGTCGTACACTTCGCCGTCGATGATCGTCTTTTCGCACAGCGTGAAGCTGCTGAAGGGATTGCCGCTCCACACGGCGAGGTCGGCGTCCTTGCCGGCTTCGATGCTGCCCATGCGCTTGTCGAGGCCGAGCAGCCGGGCGGGGCGGATGGTGAGCGCTTCAAAAGCGCCCTGCTCGCTCAGGCCGCGGGCGATGCACATGCCGACGAACACGGGCAAAAACTTGGTATTGCCGGCGGTGTCGTGCGTCAGCATAAAGTTGACTCCGGCTTTTTCCATCTTCGCCGGGGTGGTCAGCTTCGTGCCCCAGATCTCGAACTTGACGGGCTCCATCGTCAGCGGACCGACGACGCAGTCGACGTGATGCTCGCGCAGAAAGTCGAGGATCTTGTACCCCTCTGTGCAGTGCTCGATGGAGAAATCGAGACCGAATTCCTCGCTGATCCTCACGGCCGTGACGATGTCGTCGGCGCGGTGCGCGTGGATGCGGGCCTTGCGCTCGCCGCGCACGACGGGGACCAGCTGTTCGAGCATGAAGTCGCGCTTGGGCGCTTTGCTCGGGTCCTTCTCGGCGGCCCTGAGCGCGTCGGAATACTCCACGGCATCGGACAGCGTCTTGCGGAACACGGCCGCCACGCCCATGCGGGTCATCGGCAGCTTGTCGTGCTCCACGCCGTAGACGCGCTTAGGGTTCTCGCCGACGGCGAACTTCATGGGCTCGCTGTCGGGAATGGCCAGGTCGAACACGGTCGTGCCGACTTTCGTCTTGAAGCAGATGCCGGTTCCGCCGCAGACGTTGGCCGAGCCGGGAAGGGTGCAGCAGGCTGTGAAACCGGCGCCTCTGGCCGCAGCGATGCCCGTATCGAACGGATTGAGCGAGTCGATGGCCCGCAGCTGGGCCGTGACGGGCGAGGTCTTTTCGTTCACGTCGGGGATGGAAGGCATCGTGCGCGGCTCGTTCATCGTCGAGATGTGCGAGTGCGCGTCGATAAAGCCGGGCGTCACCCACTTGCCGCTCAGATCGAGTACCTTCGCGCCCTTAGGGACGCGCGGATTCGCGCCGACGGATTTGATCCGGCCGTTTTCGATGACGACGACGCCTTTCTCGTACGTCTTGCCCGTTACTGTGACGACTTTCGCGTTTTTCAGAACCAAAATAGACATGTTTGTTCTCCTCCCGTTATTCTACTTTTTAAGAACTGCACGTTCAAGCGCGCGCACGACCAGCTCAGCGGCCTCACCGCGCGTGAGCTGCCCTTCGGCAGAGGCCGCGTTTTCACCCGCTGTGCCGAGAGCGGAAGCGAGCATCGCGGCAAATTCTTCGCGCTTCACGGGCGTTTCCGTCAGCGAGGGCGAGATCGGCGCGGCCTGCTGCCCCAGAACTTTTGCGAGGTTCGAGGCCACGCGGGCAGCTTCGCGAACGGTCAGCGGCTCGTCCACGCCGAAGCGTCCCCTGTCGCGGCCTTCGGCGATCGCGTGCAGCGTCGCCGGATCGTCGGTGCTGCCGAGCGGGGACGCCGGCAGCTGCGGATAAGCTCTGGCTTCCATCAGTCCGTGCAGCACGGCCAGCGTCACGCCGTCGTGGTATTTATGCCAGGCCGGCACGTCGATGAATTGACATACCGACAGACGGACATTGCCCTCGAGCAGTGCGCGCTGAACAAGCACGGCGGGCACATCGCGGGCGTTCAGTCCCGTTTTCAGGCTGATGGCGGCAAGCGCGCCGGCCGCCTGTCCCGTCATCATGCTGACGGGCTGGAGTCGCAAAGCACCGGAAGCAAGGCGCGTCATCGAGAGGTTTTTCTCCGCCGCCAGCAGGCCCTCGATGCCGCTGGGGATCAGCGCGCGCAGCGGCACCTGGAACGGGCCGCAGGGCTCAAGGCGCTTCACTGAGGCTGCCTGTTCGCCCCATTCTTTTTCCAGATCAGCGTCCGTGGCCGAGTGGTGCAGGTCGATGATGTAGCCGCCGATGGCGATCGCGTCAGACAGGTCGCGGTTCCCCAGTCCGCTGCGCCAGCTCAGCGAACTGTCGTGCAGATCGTAAGCCGTCAGCGTGAAATCCCCCACGATGCGGCGGCACTCGCGCACATACGGCGCGGGCGGCAGATAGCGCGCGATCGCCTTCCATTCGTCGGGCAGATCGGCCGCCGCGGCCGGCAGCTCGCCGTATTCGTGCTCGTCCACCGACCATGGCTCGCCCAGCTCGTTCTGCATATAATAGATGAAGTGCAGCGTCTTGATCAGCGCGTCGCGCTCCACCTGAGCTCTCACGGCACGGTCTTCAAGATACGACGCGGGCAGCCCGAACTGGCCGTTCGTCCAGCGGTACGTGCCGGGATAGTCGTTGCCCCAGTTGACGCTGGTCTTGCTGATCTTGGCCCAGTTTTCCTGCGCGCCGTCATAATCGCCGGG
>JAGAYQ010000396.1 GCA_017940445.1 Pyramidobacter sp.
CTGCCGTCGCTGGCTTGCCGTCTGTTTTTACGGCGATATGGGCATGCACGAGCTGTCTGCGCACCGCACGATCGGACTCGGCGTCCAGGTGCTGGGAGCGTAGAAGCTGCCGCGTTCTGCCCCAGGCTGCGCGATGAGCATTTTCAGCGCGCAGCAGTTTCAATTCGCGTTCATGAAAAAAGCTCTGAGCAGCCCGGTCTGGATCGGGCTGCTCAGAGCTTTTGTATTGCTGACGGTCTTTATTTATACGGCCAGGGAATGTCGTCGGTGACGGGGCAGACGTAGGGCTTACCGCCTGTGGCCTTTTGGAATTCTTCCTTGGCGGCGGCAAGCATTTCGGGGTGCGTCATCACTTCGTAGGTCCCGATCGCCATGATCTTGCCGATGCGGATCATGCCCTTCATGCCGATGGAGCTGCCCACGCTGGCGGTCACGGCCCAGTGGTGGCCGGGGGCGAGCGTCGGCTGGGTGGCTTCGCGCAGGGCGACGCCGGGGCAGATGTACATCACATCGCCGTAATCGGTGGAGCCGAAGTTGTTGAAGGTGCCCACCGGACGGGTGTCGTCGCTCATCGGCGGCGTCACGCCCTTTTCATAGCCGGGCATCTGGCTGTTGATCTTGTCGGCAAAGGCCAGCTCTTCGGGGGTGTATTCGCAGCGGGGCACGATCTCGCGGGCGCGCTGCATGGCGTCCATGAGCACATGGTTCTGGAGCGTGGGGTAGAGGCCGCCGATGCGTCTGACGGTGTAGGTCGTGTCGGTCATGGTGGCGGCGCCCTTCGCGCACTGTTCGACGCGCTTGTAAGCGTCGACGCAGGCCTCACGGGTGAGCGCGCGCACGAAGTACTTCACCTCGGCTTCGTCGGGCACGATGTTGGGGGCCATGCCTCCCTTGGTGATCATATAGTGCATGCGCACGTCGTCGGTGACGTGCTCGCGCAGGAACTCGACGCCCATGTTCATCAGCTGCACGGCATCCAGCGCCGAGCGTCCCAGATGCGGATTTCCGGCTGCGTGGGCCGTGCGCCCGTGGAAGGTGAAGAACGCGCCTTCCACGCTGGTGTGAGCGCCGTAGGTGTTGTAGCTGGTGTTGCCTGGATGCCAGGCGACGGTGAAGTCGCATTCTTTAAAGGCGCCGGCCTTGGCCATCAGTCCCTTGCCGATCATCTGCTCCTCGGCCGGGCAGCCGTAAAAGATGACGGTGCCGGGCGCGCCGCTTTTTTCAAGTTCTGCTTTCAGCCCTACGCAGGCGGCCGCGCAGCCCACCCCGAGCAGGTTGTGTCCGCAGCCGTGGCCGATGCCGCCCTCGACGACAGGATCGGGAGTGGGGCAGACTTTCTGGCTCAGGCCGGGCAGGCAGTCGTACTCGGCGGCAAAGCCCACGACAGGCGAGCCCTTGCCCCACACGGCACGGATAGCGGTGGGCATCCCATACGCGCCCACTTCAACGTCGAAGCCCTGACCGCGCAGGTATGCGGCGGTCCATTCCACGGCCTTCGTCTCCGTCCAGCCCATTTCGGGATTTTCCCAGATCTTCGTAGCCAGCTCGACCAGCGCGGGGGCCTGCTCGTCGATGGCCTTGCAGCAGAGTCTTTCAGTCATCGTTCAAACTCCTCTCAGAATGTGCCGCGCAGTGAGTCCGCGGCCAGGTTCCGTTCATTATATTAAAAATCGCTCGGAAAGCCAAGTGAAAGAGAGGGACTAGCCGCGCTGTGGATGACGTTGCATTCTGAAAAAATCAGTCAATTTGCGACGCCGGCGGCAAAGAGGCGTTTGAAAGGACTTGACACAATGCCGGGCGATTCGTTACGATACGGAAAACGCGGCGGAGCGCCGCACGATCGTTCGATACCGACGAAGGAGGAACTGACTATGGAAAACGTGGATATGGGCAGGACGCTGAATACGCTGCTTGTGCAGCAGGAGGGCGGCGTGGCGGTGATCACGTTCAACCGTCCCCGGCAGCTCAACGCGATGAACATGGAAGTGATGGCCGAGCTTGAGGACGCGCTGCTCTGGGCGGCTCGCGAGCGCAGCGTGAAGGGCGTCATCCTCACAGGCTCGGGCGAGAAGGCCTTCATCGCAGGCGCTGACATCGTCATGTTCCGTGACATGGACGCCGTGACGGGGCGCGATTTTGCCATCGCCGGCGAGCGAATCTCGCGCCTTATCGAAGACATGCCCAAGCCCGTCATCGCGGCTGTCAACGGCTACTGTCTGGGCGGCGGCAGCGAAGTGGCGCTCGCCTGCGACATGCGCATCGCCAGCGAAAACGCCGTTTTCGGCCAGCCAGAGGCCAAGTACGGCATCATGCCCATCTGGTACGGCACCAAGCGTCTGCCGCAGATTGTCGGCATGGGACGCGCCCGCGAGATCATCATGACCTGCCGCATGGTGAAGGCTGACGAAGCCGAGCGCATCGGTCTGGTCAACAAGGTCGTGCCGCTTGCTGATTTAATGGCTGAAGCGATGGCGATGATGAACGCGGTGCTCGCCAATTCGCCTCTGGGTGTGGCCTACGCCAAGCGCGCCATGACGCTGAACTGGGATCTTGATCTGGAGCACGCCGGAGAAGTGGAACGTGACCTCGGCGCTGTGCTTTACGCCACAGCCGATAAAAACGAGGGCGTCGCCGCTTTCGTCGAAAAGCGCAAGCCGGAGTTCAAGGGACGATAAGCAAAAACAGGATTGCGGTGAGCCTTCGCGCTGTTTCATGGCGCTCCGCAATCCTGTTTATCTTTTCCAAAAGGAACGATCGAAAATCATGATCCGCCTGGTGCGGCGTTATGATTTCCCCAGCAGATTTTTCCTCACCCAGGCGAAGGCCGCATCCTCCCCTTCGTCGCGCAGCACGCGAAGAGCGGCTTCAAGCTGGGAGGCCGTTTCCGGATGGATGATGTAATGTCCTTTGAACTTGTCGTAATACTCCCACGGCGAGCGGTCGGTGTACTGTTCGCCCAGGTAGACCTGGCTGGCGGCGATGCGGTCGCAGAACATCTCGGCGACGTATTTTTCGGGCATCTTCATGCCGACCATGGGCATGTTCTCGCCGTTCAGGTCCTTGCCGACGGCGTAGTCGATCCAGTATTCAAAATGGTGCTTGTTGCGCCCCTTGTGATGCAGCCAGGCGCGGCTGACGCCGGTCGCTTTGCGCTCGGCGGTGTTGGGGCTGCACGTGCCTTGCCAGTACCTGGCGCCGACGAAGAACTCGACGGGGCTGTACTTGGACAGGTCGTGAAGCAGGCCCTGCCAGTACAGACCGAGGCGGAAGCAGTACTTCATCACCAGCAGCTTATGCGCGGTGATCGTTTTAAAATGACGGATGGGATGCATGGCGTTCGTCTCCTGAAGTTTAGGAAACGCTGATTAATTCGCCCGCGCCTTGTCGGGCTCATTATCAGTGTCTCCCTGAAATGAAAAGGGCCGGACTTTTCCAAAAAGGGAAAGCCCGGTCCTTCATTATACCGCAAAAAAGCGTTATTTTGCGGGCGGGATGAACAGGTCTGTCTGAGCGGCGAGCGCGTCGTACAGCGCCGCGTGCCGGCTCTGATCGTCTTCGGCTTCCCAGGTCAGCGTGGCGGAAAGGATGGCTTTGTCCGCTTTGCGGCAGCGCACATGGAGCTCGAGGTCAGAATCGCCATACCGGGTCTTGATCTCGCCCATTTCGATCTCGTACAGGATCACGTCCGGCGAAACATAGTCGTCTTCTCTGTCTTCGTCAAAGAAGAGCTTTTCTTCGATACGGAATCCCCGCCTGCGGGCAGCCGTTTGGGCTGCTTTCCAAACCTTCCGGGCCAGCTGACGCCGCGAGAGGTTCAGATCGGTGCGCACGTCCAGATGGTAGCGGGTGTCGCGGTGGCCGGCAAATGCGCATGAGGCAAAAGCGAGCGCAGCGGCGGCAAGGATGATGACAGCAGAACGCAGTTTTTTCATAGGGATGTACCTCCTGATAAAATATTTGAAAAAGCTGTGTTAAGCAAGTATACTATATCAAAGCGGAAAAGTCAAAGTTAGACTGCACGCACTGAAAACGGTTTAAAAGCGCAGCGGCAGCCGTTCGATGCCTTTTTCCAGACGGCGCACGAACTCTTCAAGGCTGGCTCTCTGCGTGCCCAGGTTGATGCGCAAAAAGCCCGTACCCTCGATGCCGAACAGCGTGCCCTCGTTCATCGCTGCTTTGACGGTGTTGAGCATGAACTGCTGAAGCTCGTCCATGGTCATGCCCAGCTCGCCCTCGCACAGTTTCCGGCAGTCGAGCAGGGGAATGTAGGTGGCTTCGGGACGGATCAGGCTGATCTGCGGAACGCGCCTGGCGAGCTGCTCGTCGAGGTATTCGACGTTGCCCTCGATGTAGCGCAGCATCTGCTGATACCACTCTTCGCCCTCGGCGTAGGCGGCGCGTGCGGCGGCGAGGCCGAAGATGTTGCCGCCGCTGATGTGCATCCAGCCGCCGACGATGTGCTGCATCTGCGCGCGGAGCTTGGCGTTGGGGACGATGTAAATGGACGTGACGAGTCCGGCGATATTGAACGTCTTGCTCGGCGCCATCAGGGTGATGCTGTGTTCGCGCGCCCAGTCGGAAACGCTCGCAAACGGAACGTGCTTTTTGCCCCACAGCACCAGGTCGCTGTGGATCTCGTCGGAGATGACGAGCACGCCGTTGCGCTCGCAGATCTCGGCGATATGCTCAAGCTCGGCGCGGCTGAAGAGTCGGCCCGTGGGGTTGTGCGGGCTGCACAGGATCAGCGCGCGGGCTTCTCTGGCGCCGCGTTCGAGAGCGTCGAAGTCGATCTCGAAGCGGCCGTTTTCAAGTTTCATCGGCGCGTTGACGACCTGACGTCCCTGCGCCATGATCGTGTTGCGGAAAGGATGATACACGGGCGGCATGATCAGCACGCCGTCACCCGGAGCGGTGAAGCCCATCAGCGCGGCCGCGACGCCGCAGACGACGCCGGGCACGTAATCGCACCATTCGCGCTTCACGTCCCAGTTCCAGCGCTTCTTTTCCCAGGCGATGAAGCTGTCGTAATAGTCTTCGCCGCGCATCGGATAGCCGAACACCGGATGAGCGGCACGCTCGGCGATCGCGCGGACGACCGGCTCGGGCGAAGGAAAATCCATGTCGGCCACCCACAGGGGCAGCATCCCGTCGGAGCCGAAGCGCTTTTTCAGCCCGTCCCACTTCTCGCAGTCGGTCCCCAGACGCTCGATCGGTTTGTCAAAATCATAGATCATTGCGAAAAACACCTCGTTTATGAAATTCTTTGCAGCTATTGTATCACGCTTTCGCGAGTTTTTTGGGCCAGGCGCCGGCTGACGCGCTTCCAGCGTCCCGTGAGAAAGTACCCCCACAGGAACAGCCACCGCAGCGCCACGTCAAGATCCATCGCATACCACGCGCCTGCCAGGCCCAGCCCCATGCGCAGTACGAGAATGCGCGCCGCTGTCTGGCGCACTGCCCACATCGTGGCGATGCCTGTCCACAGCGGCACAAGCGTGTCGCCAGCTGCGCGCAGAGCGGCCGAAACGGTGAGCGCTACGCCGAACGGCGCTTCCACCCACGCGACGATGCGTAGACACCGCGCTCCCTGCGCGATGACCTCAGGATCGTTTGTGAAAA
>JAGAYQ010000397.1 GCA_017940445.1 Pyramidobacter sp.
GCATGTCACCGAGAGCGGTGAGTTTGAGAGTGGCGTTGTCCCAGGCAGCCAGCGTCACGTCGCTGGCGTCGCCGTTGGTCGTCACGTCAGCGCCGCTTTTGATCGTGATCGTGTTGTTCCACGTGCCTGTGAAATTGTTCACCGCGTCCGACCCCGCGCCCACGCCGCCCGAGACGATGCGCGCGTATTCGTTCATGGAGCTGTCTGAGTGAGCCAGCAGCGATGTTGCGCCGGCAGAATACAGGGCCGCGTCTTCAGCGATCGACACCGTCGCGTTCTGCGTCACCGTCGCGTTGTTCTTGGTGCCGTTGCCGGAGACTGCGCCGTAGGAGTTGCCCGACGACGTGTAAGCGTTATTGGGATTGTCGCTGAGCGTGTTCGACGCTTCGAGCGTCATCGCTCCGTCTGCAGAAAGCACCGCCCCTTTGGCCACGGTCACAGCTGCGTTCCCGGTCAGTCCCAGGTCGTGCTGCGTGCCGTTGACAGTGATCGCGCCGCCGATGACGGCATCCGCCCAGTCAGTCGTTTTCGCCGTCTGAGCCGCTGTCAGTTTCAGATCGCCGTTCGTCTTCCATTGGCCGCTGATGTCGACCGAGGCTGTGTTCTGCACGTCGGTTTTGGTCCACGCAGCCTTGGAGCTGCCGCTGCTTGAACTGGCGTTGTCGATGTAGACAGCGCTGCCGCCGTCGCCGTTGGCTCTTGCTTTAGAGTCGGAAATGCTTTCGGCCTTCACGTCCATCGACGCGAGCGTTTGAGCATTTGCGCTGGTCATCGTGATTGTGGCCTTGCCGTGATTCGTGACATGAGCGGCGTTGTTCGCAGAGCCGATCGCCAATCCGCCGACGCGGATCGTTTCCATATCAGCCGACAGCGTCGAGCTGTTGAGCGCATGCATCGACAACGCTGAGAGCGTTTTGGCGTCAAACGCACCGCCCTTCATGTCAATCGCTGCAGTCGAGTCGTTGGTCACCTCAGCGCGTGAATACTGGTATTCAATGCCGATCAGTGTGCCGCCGTAGCTGTCGACGCGGGCAAAGAGCTGCGCGCCCTTGTCCGCGCTCCCGCCGACGAACGACTCGACGGAGACTGCAGGAGCGGCATAAGTGTTTTTCGCACCCAGCGTCACGGAGCTGCCGCCGGAAAGCGAAGCCTTCGCCAGCGGGACGCCGACGCTGGTGCCAACGCTGCCGCCGTTCTGATAGACGCGCGCGTGCACGAACGGGTTCAGTTCGGAATGCACGGCGAACTTCTTTGCGCTGATCGTCGTCGTGTCGCCGCTGCCGACGCTGACGTTCACGTTCGTCGATTCGCTCGCCCTCGCATCAGCGCCGATGCCTGAAGCCACACCGATATAGCCGAAGACATCCTGCGCAAAAGTCTCGCCCGTGCGCTTGGCCGTGAGCACAGCGTCTCCGCCGGAACTCAGCCTGCCGCCGTCGAACGTCACGCTCACCGTGTCGTCGGTGATCGCGCGAGCGACGATGCCGCCGTAGGTGCCGATCCCGGCCGAGCCGCCTGCGCCGTAAGACTCGGTCACGGCCGAATCGAGCGCAGCAAGCGAGACGCCCTTGGCGCCGGCGATGTCGCTGGAAAGTGCCGCAATCGCTGCCTTGCCTGCGCTCTTAGCGTGCCCGTAAGCGGTAAAGATCGAGCCCGCACCGCCCGTGCCCTGGACGATATGCTGATTGTTCGTGCCCGTCAGCTGCGAGGTAACGCTCACTGCGCCGCCGGCATTCAGCTTGGCCGCGTCGAGCGTCACGCCCGACTGCTTGGCGACGGACATAAAGCCGAGATTGACCGCCCCCGCACCGAGCGCACCGGTGACGCCGCCCTGATAGCTGATGATGTCGGTCTTTTCCGTGCCGGCAATCGTGACGTCTCCGCTTGCCTCCAGCACCGAAGCCGAGTCGATCGTGACGTGCAGCGTGCTGTTTTCGCTGTTCTTTATCACAGGATTGCCCGTTCGCGCCGCCTTGGCAGCCGCCGCTTCCTTTTCGGTAAGCACGCGCGAAGAGACCGCGCCGGATGTGCCGTCGACGAAGCCCTGAAGCTTGTCGAGCGCCTTATCCCTGAGATCGGCGACGCTGGCAAGCTGTTTTTGATTGTCTGGATCAGAGATCGTTCCGGCGTCGCCCACGTTGATGACCTGCACGTAAACGAGCCCCGCGCCGAACCCTGCGCCGGAAGCGCCCCAGGCGTGCGCGCGCAGCTTGTAGTCCTCGTCGGCGCTGACGGTGATGCTGTTCGCATACACGACCGAGTTGCTCACGTTCACGCCGACGTTGCTGTACAGGTTGTCGACGTTGACGAGGATGCTGCCCGAGCCGAATCCCGCACCGCTGGCTGTGGCAGCCACGGTGAGGATGTCAGCGTTGTTGCTGGAATTGATCGTGACAGCGCCGGCACGCTGAGATGCCGCGCCGATCGTCGAATCTTCAAGCGCCGCATTCACCCTGGCGCGGCTGTAATCCACGCCCACGCCGATCGATCCGGATCCCATGCCCGCCCCCGCTCCGAGGACGTAGACGTTGTACCCCTTGAGGCGGTTGCGCGCGTCGAGCTTGACGGCGCCGCTGTTTGTCACATCGAGCGAAACGCCGCGGATACCTGCGCTCGTCTCACTCATATCGACGCCGACGGAGGCGATGACCGCTCCCGCGCCCATGCCTGCGCCCGCTCCGGTCACTTCGATCGTGCCGATGCGGCTGAAATGATCGGCCGTCGACTGATGCCCGCCGCCGCTGCCCTGGCCGCCCTTGAACTCGGCGGCCGTCGTTCCCTTTTGGATGTCGACGGTGAC
>JAGAYQ010000398.1 GCA_017940445.1 Pyramidobacter sp.
GAACGACTTCATCCGCCGGGATGCCCCAGCGGGCGGCGGCCTGAGCGCGGGCCTCGTCTTCCGACGAAACTTCCAGCACCAGCACCTCGTCGTTCAGAGATGTCGTCATATTTTCCACGTGCGGAAACCTCCTTCCGGACAGGGACTACTTTTTCCGGCGGGGAATGAAGGAATCGTCGTCGTCCTCGTAGACGAACGCAGTCTTGTCAGACGAGGAAGGGATGTCAGCGAAAGAGTCTTTCTTCGGAGCGGGCGCGCTGGCCTTGCGAGCAGGCTTGGCGGCAAACTCGGCCTTCTTGGCCGTCTCGCCGTCGCGCGGACGCTCTGCGTAGAGCACCGGCTTCTCTTCCTTGGCGACTTTGCTGACAGTGTACTTCTGCTGAATGACCGCGAACAGCGACGACAGCATCCAGTACACGAGCAGTCCGCCAGGCATCGAGATGCAGATAAAGCCCATGAAGATCGGCATGATGATGCCCATGGTCGCCATCTGAGGATTGTCGTTGCTCGTCAGCTTCTGCTGATACCAGGTAAGGAACACGATCAGGGCAAGCAGGATGACGATAGGCAGATAGACCATGACGTTCTTCAGGCCGGCGGGATTCGCCGAAACTGCTTTGAACGCCTCGCCGATGCCGAGCATGGGGTTGTCAGCGCCGGCAAAGCCGACGGCCTTCGCCAGGGCGGTCAGCACTGTACCGGCCAGAGGCACGCCGAAGAACGTGTCGGCACCAAACTTGGCTGCCGAGTCGCGGAGCACGTTAAACAGCAGGATGAGGACGGGAAGCTGGATCAGCAGGGGCAGACAGCCGGAAGCGGGGTTGACCTTATTCTCCTTGTAAAGAGCCATCGTCTCGCGGCTGAGGGCCTCGCGGTCATCCTTGTACTTCTCCTGAAGGACCTTGAGACGGGGCTGGAGCCGCTGCATCTGCTGCATGCTGCGCATCTGCTTGGCATTGAGGGGATGCGTGACAAGACGGAAGATCACCGTCAGGGCGACGATCGCCCAGCCCCACGAACCAAACAGGATGTTGTGAAGGAATTCCAAAAACTGACCAAGATAATTGCTAGCAGCTGACCACAAGATGAAGTCACCTTCCTGAATTGGATTTTAAAGCAAAATATTTTTCATTTTTTCGCCGGAGGAACAGGATCGAAACCGCCCTCGCTCCACGGTCCGCAGCGCAGCAGGCGCCACGCCGTGAGCGCTCCGCCCTTGAAAAAACCGTGCGTGCGGAACGCCTCGAGCGCATAGCTCGAACACGAAGGATAGAACCGGCAGTGATGTCCCAGCATCGGCGAGATGAATTTTTTGTAGCCGCGGATCAGCAGCATGCAGAACGCCGCGGGCAGTTTACTGATACCAGACAGGACCGGGCCAGTCATCGTCGAGAAAGCCTCCCCGTTTGAGCGTCCGCGCCAGATCGTTGTAGACCTCGGGAGCGGAAGCGTTCAGTCCCTGCTCGTTCAGCATCATCGCGAACCACCAGCCCTCTTTCATCCAGGGATGAAGACGGCGCAGCGATTCCTTCAGCATCCTGCGGCCGCGATTGCGGCGATGAGCCTTGCCCAGCTTCTTTCCGACGGCCATCGCGAAACGCGTCTTCCCGTCGGGGGCCTTAACAAACAACAACCGCACCAGCCTGCCTTTTAAACGACTGCCGGTGCGGAATAGTGTGTCGTATTCCCAACCCTGTTTAAGCCGTAAAGAAGCGGGATATGGGAAAACCAAGGCTCTCTGATTAGACTGCAAGGCGTTTGCGGCCCTTGGCGCGACGCGCCGCGAGCACACCGCGTCCGCCGTGGGAACGGGAACGGGCGAGGAAGCCCATGGCTCTTTTGCGCGACCTGACGTGAGGCTGAAATGTCTGCTTCAATCTGAACACCTCCTACTTGCAAATATCCGGATAGAACATACACGTCCGGATCATTAGATTCAGCCCTCGAAATATAACACATTCGAGGCCTTCTTGTAAATATCCAACTTTATTGACGCGGCGGAATCAGACGAAATTTTTTCACCGGCACGGCCGGGAGGCTGTTCAAAATGTTCCACTGCGGACGCGAAAGGATGCGTCCGTCGAGGATAACGACCTTGCCGCGGTCGGATGCCGTGCGCACCAGCCGGCCTGCCGCCTGGCGCAGCTGCATTTTCGCCCCCGGCAGCACCACTTTCATAAAATTGCCGCCGCCTTCGAGCTCGCTCCTGGCCTCGCCGACGGGATCGCCGGGATGAGGGAACGGGATGCGGTCGATGATCACCTGAGTCAGCGCCTCGCCGGGCACGTCAATCCCCTCACGGAACGACGCCATGCCGATCAGCACGCAGCGCTCATTTTCGCGAAACAGTTCCAGCAATTCCGAACGGGGAAGATCCCCCTGAACGAGGATATTCAGGTCATCTTTTTCCGCATTTTGCTTCAAATAGGAGGAAACGACGTTCAAAAGCCGTCTCGACGAGAGCAAAATCAGCGTCGCGCCGCCGTTTTCGCGTGCGAACTTGCGGCAGACGCGCGCCACAACGTCAGCATAGCCGTCGTCCA
>JAGAYQ010000399.1 GCA_017940445.1 Pyramidobacter sp.
CGATGAGCGTGTACCAGCCCCGCGAGATCATCACAGCGCGCTTGCTGCCCAGCTTTTCTGCCAGATGGGCGAAGATGAGCGCGAAGGGCACGCCGACAAACTGGGTGACGAACATCGCGCCGACGATGTGGTTCTGCGAGATGCCCAGACCGGCGCCGAACACGGCGGCCATGCGGATGATGGTGCCGATGCCGTCGTTGTAGAGCCAGAACGAGACCATGAACCTCAGCGCTTCAGGGTATGATTTGAGTTCGTTCCAGCTCTGTGCCAGGGCGCGGAGCGTCTGTTTCAGGCCGACGGGGGCGGACTCGCCGACGGGAGGCTCAGGCACCCACAGTGCCAGCGGCACGGCAGCGCCCGCCCACCACACGGCGACCAGCAGGAACGAGCATTTCACGCCCATGTCGCCGAAGCGCGAGATGAGGACCATGCCGATTGCCAGCAGGACGCCCGCGCCCAGATAGCCGATGCCGTAGCCGAGCGTGGAAACACGGTCCATCTGTCCCTCGGGGGCGACGTAGCTGAGCAGCGCGTCGTAGCACACGGACGCCACCGACAGACCGACAGTGCCTGTGACCATGCAGGCGAGCGCGTAGAACCACCGCCCCGCGCCGGCGGCGGCGAGCGCGGCCGATGCGGCGATGCCGAGGATGGCGAAAGCAAGCAGATATTTCTTTTTCACAGCGCGTCCGTCGACATAGGTGCCGACTACGGGGGTGAGCACGGCAGAGATCGCCAGCGCCACAGACGAGGCGTAGCCCCACGACGACAGCGCCCATTCGCCGCCGCCGGCGATCACGGTCTGGTAATACACGGGCAGGACGACGGCCATGACGATGGTGGCGAAGGCGCAATGTCCGGTGTCGTACAGGCACCAGGCGAAGACGGAACGGTTCTTGAACAATCGGATCACCTCATTGGATTTCGGCACGAAAAAATTTTTCGTGCTTTTTGTGCAAAATTGCTCTGTCATTTCTTGCATAACTGCCTTATAATAAAACAAAACAAGAAACAGTTCAAATGGAATTTTTCATCCGCGCAAAATTCGCGGACAAAGGAGTGATGGGAGCCATGCGGACACGTCCCGACTGGGAAAGTTATTTCATGACGCTTGCCGCCGTCGCCGCGACGCGCAGCACCTGTCTGCGCCGTCAGGTGGGCGCGGTGATCGTGCGCGACGGACAGATCATCAGCACCGGCTACAACGGCTCGCCGAAAGGTACGCCGCACTGCTCGGAGACGGGCTGTCTGCGCAGCGTGCTGAACATCCCTTCCGGCGAGCGGCAGGAGATGTGCCGCGGCTCGCACGCGGAGATGAACGCCATCTCCCAGGCGGCATCCGTCGGCGTCTCTACGGCCGGTGCGGTGCTGTACTGCACGCATTCGCCGTGCGCGTTCTGTTCCAAGGCGATCATCAACGCGGGGATCAGGCGCGTCGTCTATCTGTACTCGTATCCTGACGAGCTGGCCGAACGGCTGAGGAGCGAGGCCGGCCTGATCAGCGAGCAGTTCCCTGCGGAAAAACTTGCCTGCATCCATGGCTGTCTCGACCTTGCGCGCGAGAGCGTCGGAACAATGAATGAACGAAAGGATGGGTGTCCATGCTGCTGAAATTCTGCGGAGCCGCCAAAGAAGTCACCGGATCGAACTATCTGCTCGAAGTCGCGGGCAGCCGTATCCTCATCGACTGCGGAATGCACCAGGGCGACCGGGAAGAGGCCAATTATGAACCGTTCCCCTATGCGCCCAACTCGATCGATGCGGTGCTGCTGACACATGCGCACATCGACCATTCGGGCCGCATCCCCCGGTTGGTGCGCGAGGGCTTCCGCGGCAAGATCTACGCCACGCTGCCGACGATCGAGCTGACGGAGATCCTCTGGGACGACTCGGTGCGGCTCATGCGCGAAGACGCCGAATGGCAGACGGCGAAGAACGCCCGCCGCGGTCTGCCGCCTGTGGAGCCGCCTTACGGCCAGGAAGACGCGGACGCCGCTAAAAAGCTGTTCGAGCCCGTCAACTACGACTCACGCGTCGACATCACGCCTTCCGTCTCCGTTCGCTTCCGCGACGCGGGACACATCCTCGGCAGCTCGATCATCGAGATGATGCTCACCGAGGCCGACAAGGTGGTGCGCATCGTCTTCTCGGGCGACCTCGGCCCCATGCAGACGGTCATGGAGCGCGCTCCCGCCGAGATCACCGATGCCGATTACGTCGTCATCGAGTCCACCTACGGCAACCGCGAGCACAAGGACAACCTGACGACGCGGAACGAATTCCA
>JAGAYQ010000400.1 GCA_017940445.1 Pyramidobacter sp.
ATGCTGATCGACGCCATCCGCCAGCGCGACACGAACACCGTCACGGGCTGCCTGATCATGACGACGATCATGATCAGCGTCATCATGCTGATCGTCGACATCGTCTACGCGTTTGCCGATCCGCGCCTCAAAGGACAGTATGCCACGTACAAAAAGACAAAGGCCGAGCCGTCGAAACCGGCCGGCAAGGAAGGAGGCGCGAGCGCATGAGCGAGATGTCCGTTTCACGCAAATATCGCAAGCGCAGCCGCGCCGCAGAGATCTGGCGCAACTTCCGCAAGAACAAGGGCGCGATGCTGGGGCTGTTCATCCTCTGCATCATTTTCGTGATCGCGCTGACGATCGAGTTCTGGATCGACAAAGACCTCGTCATCGGACAGCACGTCGCGCAGCGGCTCAAGCCGCCCAGCTGGGCGCATCCGTTCGGCACCGACGACAAGGGCCGCGAAATGCTGTGGCGCGTGCTCTACGCTTCGCGCTACTCCATCGCCATCGGCTTTGTGGCCGTGATCGTGTCGCTGCTGGTGGGCGTGCCGCTGGGCGCCGTGGCAGGATATTACGGCGGCTGCACGGAGACGCTGATCATGCGCGTGGCCGACGTGTTCTCGGCCATCCCTTCCATCCTCATGGCTGTAGTCGTCGTCTCGGTGCTCGGCAACGGAACGATCAATCTGATGATCGCTGTAGGCATTTCGTCGGTGCCGAACTTTGTGCGAACTACGCGCGCCGCCGTGCTGACGGTGCGCAACGAGGAATATATCGAGGCGGCCCGCGCGCTCGGCAAGAGCAATCTCTACATCATCTTCATGCATGTGCTGCCCAACTGCCTGTCGCCCATCCTGGTGCTCACTACGCTGCGTGTGGCAAGTGCCATCATCACGGCGTCCAGCCTGAGCTTCCTCGGTCTCGGCATCTCGCCGCCCACGCCGGAATGGGGCTCGCTGCTCAACGCGGGCAAACAGTTCATCCGCCGTTACAGCTATCTGACGCTGTTCCCCGGACTGGCCATCATGATCACGGTGCTGTCGTTCAACATGGTCGGCGACGGCCTGCGCGACGCGATGGACCCCAAGCTGAAGCGTTAGGAGGCGCAAAAAAATGACCGATATAGCAAAAACTACCACAGGCGCGCCTCAGAACGACCTGATCCTCGACATCCGCGACCTCACCGTGCATTACGTGCTCGAGGACGACTGCGTCGAGGCCGTCAACGACATCTCATTGCAGCTCAAAAAGGGCCGCATCCTCGGCCTCGTCGGCGAGACCGGCGCGGGCAAGACGAGCACGGCACTGGCTATCCAGAATCTGATCCCCTCGCCGCCTGGCGTGATCAAAAGCGGCTCGATCATGCTCAACGGCCGCGATGTGCTGAAGATGAGCGAAAAGGAGCTGGAAGCCATCCGCGGCAAGGATGTCTCGATGATCTTCCAGGACCCGATGACCAGCCTCAATCCCGTATTCACCGTCGGCGAGCAGATCGCCGAGAGCATCCGCCTGCACGAAAACTGCTCCGACCGCGAGGCGCTGGAGCGCGCCGGCGACATGCTGGAACTGGTGCGCATCCCGCGCGAGCGCGCCGTTGAGTACCCGCATCAGTTCTCCGGCGGCATGAAGCAGCGCGTCGCCATCGCCATCGCGCTGGCGTGCAATCCGCATCTGCTGCTTGCCGACGAGCCGACGACAGCGCTTGACGTGACCATCCAGGCCCAGGTGCTGGACATGATGCTCAGCCTCAAGCGCCAGCTCAACACGTCGATGATCTTCATCACGCACGACCTCGGCATCGTCGCCGAGATCTGCGACGAAGTGGCCGTGATGTATGCCGGCCGCATCATCGAGCGCGGCACGCTGGAAGAGGTATTCAACCACACCAAGCATCCCTATACGGAAGGCCTGTTCAACTCCATCCCCGACATCAGCAACCGCAAAGCCGAGCTTCAGCCCATCCCCGGACTGATGCCCGACCCGACCAAGCTGCCCAAGGGATGTGCCTTTGCGCCCCGCTGCCCGTACTGCCGCAGCGAATGCATCGACACGCCGCAGAAAGAACGGATGTTCTCAGCCACGCACGGTGTGCGCTGCACTGCTTACAATGATCCGGCGTTCCGCATCAGAAGGGAGGAGATCGACTCATGAGCAGCCCCATTCTCGAAGTCCAGGGCCTGAAAAAATATTTCCGCACCGGGCGCGGGATGCTGCACGCCGTTGACAACATCTCCTTCACGCTCGAACAGGGCAAAACGCTCGGCATCGTCGGTGAAAGCGGCTGCGGCAAATCGACGACAGGACGGTGCGTGCTGCGTCTGATCGAACCGACCGCCGGCCGAGTGCTCTTTGAAGGGGCCGATCTGCTGACGCTCAGCAAGGCCGAGCTCCGCAAGCGCCGCGCCGACATGCAGATCATCTTCCAGGATCCGTTCTCGTCGCTCGATCCGCGCAATACCGTCATGCAGACGATCGCCGAGGGCGTGAAGATCCGCGG
>JAGAYQ010000401.1 GCA_017940445.1 Pyramidobacter sp.
CCACAATGCTACGTTTTTCTTCTGCGCTGTAACTGAGTTTTGTAGACAAAAAGATGCCCTCCTAAAAGCAACTCACGAATTTGTTTTTTTCGTGTGTCTACTTTTAGGAGAGCATATCACTTTGGTCAGAAGCACCCGTTTTCTGATAGTGTTTCGCGATTCAAAAGCTCATCGCAAAACACTATCAGTACCGTTTGCTCTTTATCGGCGCACCCTTCAGCACGCCCTCGAAGAACGAAAACAGCGCGTTCTTCGCCATGCGGTAGCCCTGCGGAAATTCCATGTAGCCGCTGGCGTCCACCTTGTCGCCGCCGACAAAGACGATGTGCACGCCAAAGCCGTCGCCGTCGAGCACGTTCGGATTGGTGCCGTGAAAACCGTTCCACGCCTTCAGCCCCAGCTCGTCAGCAAGCGAACACAGACGCGCATACTGAGCCGGCGATACCTTCGCCTCGCGCATCACGTTCGGCGCCGTCCACACCAGCGTCATCTTGGCGCGGTCAAAATCGTAGCTGATGCAATGATCCACCGACGAGCCGTTCGTGGAGAAAAAGAACGATTCCACGCCCTCTGCCGCACCTGCCGAAACAGCGCTCCACAGCAGCAGCACCGCACTCAGAAGAAATTTTTTCATGAAAAAGACCTCCCTGCCTTAAGATTGACAAAATCATTGTACCTCATTTTGCTCAAAAGTTGTTTTCCTCTTCACAAAACGCATGGTACAATGAAAATAAAGAAGGCACTGATTACATGAGCCCGATGAACCGTCGAGATTTCGCGAGCCGCCAGACAGCGAAAAGCCAGGCGCGGCACGGGTGAATTGATCATCGCCTCCTAAACATCTTCGGAGGTACTACGCCCATGAACATCACCGTCTGCGGCGCCGGCCCCGCCGGCCTCGGCATGGCAGCCGTCCTGATCAGCACCGGACACGCCGTCACCCTCTACGAAACACCCGAATACGCCGCCAAACTCGCCCCGTTCAATGAAAAACACATCATCAGCAGCGTCGGCCGCGTTCCCGGCGACTGGCCCCTGCAAGGCGTCACGACCGACCCCGCCGAGGCATTGCGAAACGCCGACGCCGTCTTCGTCGTCATGCACGCCGCCGCCCACAAAAAGCTGGGCGAACTGTTCGCCCCCTACACCCGCAAAGACCAGCTCTTCGTCCTCTGCCCCGGCTACATCGGCGGAACGCTTGAGCTGACAGCGTCGCTGCGCGCTCACGGCGTGCGCGAACTGCCCGCCTGCATCGAAGCCTCGTCCCTGCCCATCACCGCAAACATGGACGGCCATGCCGTGAAGATCAAGGCATGGAAGCGCGGCTTTTCCATCTACTGCCCCGCAGCGCTGAGAGACCACGCCGTACTCGCCTGGTTCCAGCAGCAGTTTGCCCCCGTCAGCTGCACCGAGTCGCCCATCGAGCCCGGCCTCAACGAGATCAACATCGTCGTCCACTGCGTCAACACCCTGCTCAACCCCTCGCGCGTCGACGGCGGCCAGAAATGGCTGTTCTACCGCGAAGGCCTGTCGCCCGCCGTCATCCGCATCATCGAAGCCGTCGATGACGAGCGCACCCGGCTGGAGCGCGCCCTCGGCCTTGCGCCGCGGCGGCTGACCGATATGCTGTATGAATTTTACGGCGACCAGGGCATGGCCCG
>JAGAYQ010000402.1 GCA_017940445.1 Pyramidobacter sp.
AGGGCTTCGCGCAGGTCGTCGGCATCACACATCTGCGCCTCGGCATCGAGCGAGAGGATGGCTTCGGGCAGGGGAAAGCCTTTTCTCGTGCGTTCAAGAAGCTCTTCAAACGATCTCATCGCGTTTCCTCCTCCGTATCGCCCGTCAGCAGGATGGCTCGCTCGCAGGCGGGCATGACCTGTTTGACCCGCTCGGCAAGGTCGGCAGGGACAGAACCGTCGAGCACGAACACGGCCACAGCCAGCCCGCCGCGCACGCTGCGCTTGAGGTCCATTCTAGCCAGGTTCAGGCCGCGGCGGTACAGTTCACCGGCGATCACGGCGACGACGCCGGGCACGTCATGATGCATGGTGATCAGCGCCGGCTGACCGAACGGCACGTTCATCGCAAAGCCGTCCACGCCCTGCAGCTCGACTGCACCGCCGCCGACAGACGCGCCGACGACTTCGGCGGTGCTTGCGCCGTCGCTCATGACGACGCGGACCGAGTTGGGGTGCGCTCCGTCGATCTCCTCGGTGCCGAACGAGAATTCCAGCCCCGCCTCGCGGGCACACTCAAATGAATTTGGGATCCGCAGGTCGTCGGGTTTCATGCGCAGCAGGCCGGCGACGAGGCCTTTGTCGGTACCGTGCCCCCAGTACGTGGCCGCGAACGAGCCGCGCAGATACAGTTTGGCGCTTTTCAGCGGCCTGTTCCAGCCCCAGATGCGGCGAGCCAGCATGCCGATGCGCACAGCGCCGGCGGTGTGGCTGGACGACGGTCCAATCATCACGGGCCCGATGATGTCAAGAAGCGACATTCGTGTGCACTTCCCTTCTTCTATTATTCGTTCGCCAGTTCCAGCAGGCAGTCGGTCAGGATCTCGGCTCCCTGGCAGACGAGTTTCATGTCGCTGAGCTCTTCGGGACAGTGGCTCTTGCCGCCGATCGAGGGCACAAAGATCATCGCCGTGGGCACGCGAGGAGCAAAGACCTGCGCGTCGTGTCCGGCGCCGCTGCCCATGCGGCGATTGCTGAGGCCGCGAAGGTTAGCGAAGCGCTCTACTTTTTCGATCATGCGCGGGGCAAAACTGACAGGGTCAGCGTGGTCGGTCGGCACACATTCCACCTCAACGCCGACTTCGCGCGCACAGCGCCGGATTTCGGCTTCACAGCGCGCGTGCAGCTCGTCAAGGACAGTCCGGTCCTGCGACCTCAGATCGATCGTGAAAAAGACCGTGCCGGGAACGACGTTGACAGCACCGGGGGCAACTTCCATGTGGCCGATCGTGAATACGGCGTTTTTCTCCGCCGCTGCGGCCGACATCGCCAGATGCAGTTTCGACGCGGCAATGAGCGGATCGTGGCGCAGATTCATCGGCGTAGTTCCGGCGTGGTTGGCCTCGCCTTTGTAGGTCACGTCCCAGCGGCTCAGTCCGGTAATGCCGATGACGACGCCGATCTCGATCTTTTCGGCATCGAGGAACGGTCCCTGTTCGACATGAAACTCCAGATAAGCGCAGGCTTTCAGCGTGTCGGTCCCCGCATAGCCGATACGGTTCAGCTCAGCCCCGGCGGTCATGCCGGAAAAGTCACGCGCGGCAAGCGCTTTTTCGAGCGTGACATCGCCCACGAAAACAGAGCTGCCGAGCACACCGGGCAAAAAGCGCGAACCTTCCTCGTTCGTCCAGGCCGCAACGGCCAGAGGGCGACGGTGAGGAAGCTTTTTCTCAGCGATCGTGCGCAGCGCTTCCAAGCCGCTGAGCACACCGACGCAGCCGTCGAACATGCCGGCATTCGGCACGGTGTCGATGTGCGAGCCGGCGATCACGGGATCGCCGTTCTCCGTTCCGGGCAGGAGGCCGAAGATGTTGCCGATGGCGTCGATCTTCAGCTCCAGTCCGGCGTCTTTGATCCATCCGCAGAGCAGATCGCGTGCCTGCTTGTCGCCGTCGCTGAGAGCCAGACGGTAGCGCTTTCCGTCTTCCCTGATGCCGATCGTCCCGAGCTTTTCGAGCGATGAAACAAGGCGCGCGTGGTTCAGTCTGTTTTCCATGATAACTCCTCCCCCCGAAGGGTGATGTCAGTTCACTGTTTCTTAGATAAGATTCTAGTGCGCGTCAGCCATGCCGTCAATCGCGCGCCGCATTGAATAAAATTTGCGCTTGATTTTGCGCCCCGCGCGACTTAAACTTTTTGTGTTGAATCACGCATTTTTGTGAAGGAGTGATCCGCGTGAAACTCTCGTTCAAGCGTTCTTTTTATGCTCTTTTTGTCCTTGTGCTGATCGCCGTTCAGGCGTCAGCGATCACGCCGCGCCAGCTGGTCGCGCCGTTTTTCGCCGAAGAAGAGCATGCAGCGTTCGGCGGCGCCGATCTTCAGGCTCTGCTGAAAGACGAATCCCGACCGCTGGGGCAGATCGCCGCAAAGATCGTCCTGCCGCTCGTCAAAAGCGGCGAGCTTCAGCCCGCCGTGCTGGAATGCATCGAGCACATGGGCGCGTTCGTCTTCCACAGCGGCGGCAAAGGCGAGGGCGAACGGCGCGAGACAGTCTTCGCCGCAGAAGTTGCCGGCGCGCTGCCTGCCGCGCCCGAAGACGCCGGTTTTGTCATCGAGAACGTGCCAGAAGGAACGACGCTGACGCCCGTTGGCGTGTATTCGCTGAACGGTCAGAAGGTCTACTGCGCGTTCCTAAGCCGCGACGGACAAAACTTTATCATCGCTGCCGAAAACGATCCCGCCCTGCTCAGCCTCATGGCAGCCGTCCCCGCCGACACGAAGCCCGAAAACGAGAGCATGGGGGCTTCTCCGCTGTGGGCTAGCGGCTACACGCCGCCGTCAAGGTTTTCACAGGCGTTCAAAAAGGACATTCTTCCTCAGGCGCTGCAAACGCCGCTTCGTTTCGAGCTCAGCCTTGACCACACAGAGCGCTCAATCCGCGCCCGTGTGCGGAGCAATCTGAACGAATTCCTCCCCTTCGGCGAAGTGCCAGTCTCCGGCGAAAAACCGTTCCTGATCGGCAGCGACAGCCTTTACGGCCTGCTCAGCTTTGAAGGACTGTACAGTGCGCTTGAAAAACATCAGGACAAGATCGCTCAGGCCGCCGCGGCTGCCGGTTTTTCTTCCGAAGAAATCGCCGCCGTGCTCTCGCGCCGCATCACCATCGGCGCTGCGGGCAAATCGTCCAGCCTGATCGGATCGTTCCCGGGCGTGTACGTCCACCTCGCCGGCGCCAATCAGGCTGTCGCGGAAAAACTGCTCTCGCTGGTCAAAGCGGCCGCCTCGGACAAGTCGACAAAGATGGAGCCGTTCAGCCAGGGAGCATGGCATGGCGTGCGCATGTCGCGCTGGTCGATGCTCTCAGCCTATGCCGCCGCTTCCGACCAGGGCTTTGTGATCGCGTTCCAGGATGCCAGGGAACTGACGCGCACGCCTCGCCCCGCCCCCGAGATCGAAAAAATCCTCGCCGAAAATCATCCCTTCGTGCTCTGCTTTGACTCGCAGGCGCTGATGGACAAACTTGACTCTGCGCTCGGGATGCTCGGCAGCCTGTTCCTGAACGACGAGCAGCAGCGTCAGATGGAAAGCGCGTTCAAGCTGATGGAGGCATTCGGCGTCTTCACGCTCACCGCCGACCGCGTCGAGGAGCACGACGCCGAGCTGTTCATCAACCAGCCTGCGTTCGGCCGCCTGCTCGACGATCTGAGCGCCAGGATCAGACTCTCCGGGCAGAATAAGAAGCCCGTTATTCCTCCGGCTGCACCGGCGGCCCCCGTTACGCCCGCTCCCCCCGCCCTGGCTTCCCCAGCTCCCATCCAGGCCGTAGAACCGACATTGCAGTTTTCGGCGTTCCTCCGTGCGTCGTCGCAGTTCAAAAAGCTCTTCCCCGCTGCCAGCATCGCGCCGCAGACCTGCGTTGCTTCGGCGCTGTACGACGGCAAGCCCGTGACGATGACCTCGACGCTGATCGAGGGCGAAGGCGTGCAGCTCCGCTTTGTCTCCGCGACGAGCAGCGCCAGGCTGCACTTCGGCCCGGAACGCACCGAGCGCCTCGTTCGCCAGTGGCGGGAGAACAATCCTTCATCGCCCTGCGAGCTGACGTGTGAGCGCACCGGTGACACAGCCGAGGTCGAGCTGTCAATGGTCATGCCGTACAGCGACGCTGTGACCGACGCCGACTTCGTCAGGCAGGCCGATCAGTTCCTCGCCGGGCTCGACAGCTTCTACGATCTTCTGAAATGACCGTGCCCATAAAAACAAGGCCGAAGCGAAGATTCGCTTCGGCCTTGTTTTTTTTGCAGACTGCGCTATGCGTTTTTGATGTCCTCGATCAAAGCGTTCACGTTCTCTTCCGTCGTCGCCCAGCTGGTGCAGAAGCGCACGGCCGTCTCCTGATCGCTCAGCTTCATCCATGGCGAATAGGCATATTTTTCTCCCAGCTTTGCCAGGACACGGTTGGGCACGATCGGGAACTGCTGATTCGTCGGCGAGTCCATGATGAACGACCAGCCCTTTTCCGCACAGGCGTCGCGGATACGCAGAGCCAGCTCGACAGCATGGCGGCCCATCTTCTCGTACAGCCCGCCGGTGAACAGCGTCTCAAACTGCACGCCGAGGATCCGGCCCTTCGCCAGCATCGCTCCGCGCTGCTTTTCCACGTAGCGAAAATCCGTTTTCAGCTCGTCATTGACGATGACCAAAGCCTCGCCGAACAGCGCACCGACTTTGGTACCTCCGATGTAGAACGCGTCGCAGTTACGGGCCAGATCGGGAAGCGTCACGTCATTCTCCTTCGCAGCCAGCCCATAGCCGAGACGCGCACCGTCGGCGTAAAGATAGAAGCCGCACTCGTCGCAGACCGAGCGCAGAGCCTCCAGCTCCTTTTTGCTGTACAGCGTGCCGAACTCCGTCGGCTGCGAGATATACACCAGCTTCGGCTGCGCCATGTGCTCCTCGGTGCCGCTCTCGTAATGATCGCGCCATACCTGTCTGACCTGCTCGGCCGAGATTTTGCCGTCCACGCCGGGCACGGAGATCACCTTATGACCGCTGGCCTCCACCGCGCCCGTCTCGTGCACGTTGATGTGGCCGGAGTCGGCGCAGACAGGGCTCTGATGAGGACGCAGCGCCGCCGCGATCATCACCATGTTCACCTGCGTGCCGCCGACGAGGAAATGAACATCAGCCTTCGGCGCGTCACAGGCCTGACGGATCAGCTCGGCAGCATGCCCGCAGTGCGGATCCTCGCCGTAGCCGGCCGTCTGCTCCATGTTCGTCCTGGCAAGCGCCTCGAGAACGGCAGGATGGCAGCCTTCGTTGTAATCGCAGTTAAAGCAAATCATTTTTAAACTCCTGATGTCTTTTAAAAAGGCCGCTCGACCGATGGTGGTCGAACGGCCTGCGTTTTTCCGTTTCTGACTTAAGAGAACTACTTGCGAAGGCTGTCAGCGAAGACGACGGCAGCAGCGATCGAAAGCAGCTTGGTGCGGGGCGAGTCAGCGCGGCTGGTCAGGATGATAGGAGCGGCGGCACCGATGATCAGACCGGCGGTCTCGTTCTCCGAGAAGTAGACGATGGCCTTGAACAGCGCGTTGCCGGCCTCGATGTTGGGAGCGAGCAGGATGTCAGCCTTGCCGGCGACCGGCGAGACGATGCCCTTGATCTGAGCCGACTTCTCGCTGACGGCATTGTCGAGGGCGAAGGGGCCGTCGACAACGCAGCCCTTGATCTGCTTGCGGTTGTTCATCGCGGTAAGAGCGGCGGCGTCAAGCGTGGCGGGCATGTCAGGGTTGACTTCTTCAACGGCCGCGATGCAGGCGACCTTGGGGCACTCGATGCCGAACGAATGAGCCAGCTGCACAGCGTTGCTGATGATGTCAGCCTTCTGCTTCACATCGGGATACATGTTGAAAGCGGCGTCGGTGACGAAGAACAGGTGATCGTAGCCCTTGATCTCGTGGAAGAAGCAGTGCGAGATCGTGTTCTTGCCGCGACGCAGACCGACTTCCTTGTTCAGCATGCCGCGAAGGAAGTTGGCAGTGTGGAGCTGTCCCTTCATGTAAGCGTCGGCACGGCCGGACGAAACCTCGGTAACGGCCTTGATAGCCATCTCCGCCTCGCTGGGCGAGCACTCGATCACTTCATAGTCAGCCAGATCGGCGCCGGCGGCCTTGGCGGCAGCCTCGATCTTCGCCTTCTCGCCGGTGACGACAAACTTGGCGATACCAGCCTTGCGGGCCTCTTCCATAGCCTCGAACAGGCCAGGATCATCGGCCTTGGCGACAGCGATCTTCTTTGTGCCCTTCTCGGCAGTGATCTTCTTGGCGTAGTCCAGCAGAGCCTTCAAACTGCGAAGCTGTTCCATTGTAAAACATCCTCCTGAAAATTTATTATTTGCGCCGCACTGACGGCGCTGTTTCACCCGTGTACATTATACACTCGGAGCTCAAATAATCAATTCTCAAAAACGAAATTCGCGGCGTATAAAATTTAGGGAGCATCGCTCACGCACATGAGCAAAAATCCCCAAACATTTCTGACAGAACAGGTCCGTGAGCTTCATTCACAATGACCGCATTTTTAAGGAAGGGAGAAATATCGTCTTTCCCCTGCTTTTGTTAGTGCCCCCGCCCGGGGGGGTTATTGTTTATTTGCGCTTATGCAGTTCATTCGCCGGTATGATATAATGAAACGTCTTTTTAATTGAAATCTGAACCGTTCTTTCGCGCCCAGCAGCGCGGAAGGATTCGGGGGGAATCGAATGTGAACCGTGGAGACGTGATCCTGCGTCCGTCGCCCGAGTGCCGGCTGCCAATCGAGCGGCCGGACGCGCCGCGGCTGATCGAGATCGGCTTCGGCAACGGGGATTTTCTCGTCCATCTGGCGCAAAAACGCCCTGACGCGCTTGTGTACGGCATCGAAGTGTCGCATACGTGCCTGGAAAAGGCACTCTCGCGCGTGAAGCTGCACGAACTGGAAAACGTGCGGCTGCTGTGCGGCGATGCGCGCTTTCTGGTGCGCGAATGCTTTGCCGACAATTCGGTGGAGCGCATCTATATGAGCTTTCCGTGTCCGTGGCCGAAAGAGCGTCACGCCCGGCGGCGCGTCACATCGGAAGGATTTTCCGGCTCGCTCGCGTCAGTGCTGCAGGTAGGCGGCGTATTTGAGCTCGCGACCGACGAGGGCTGGTATGCCGATGAGGTCGCCGAGATCCTCGGCGCGCACGAAGCGCTGCGGATGGCTGACCGCAAGCTGAACCACCGCCGCGAGCTCACGACCAAGTACGAGCGCAAATGGCTTGAGATGGGCAAGGACATCCATCATCTGTATTTTGAAAAGACGGCGCTCTGGAGTGTGCCGCGAATGGTCGAAGGGAGCATTGACGACATGCACGTACGCATTTCACCGGCGATCCCGGTGAGTCTGGAGCTGCTGAACGAAACGGTGACGGGACAGACGGGCTGTGCCCGGGGGCGTCACGGCGAGGACTCGCACTGGGCGTTCCGCGGCGGTTTTGCCGCCACTGACGGCACGCTTCTGGAAGAGACGATCTGTTCTGACTCAGGGTATGAGCAGAAGTTTTATCTAAAAATCGTCGAGCGTCCCGAATGCACGCTCGTCAAGCTGGACGGCGTGTTCCTCCCCTACCTGACGCCGTCGGTGCGCTTTGCGATCGAGGACGCCGCGCGGAGGCTGCAAAAGCGGTGAAAGAAGTCCGGCCGACGACGGGCAAAACGCTCGGAGCGCTGTTCAGCATCCTCGGGCCGCTGCACGGGATGAGC
>JAGAYQ010000403.1 GCA_017940445.1 Pyramidobacter sp.
GACGCGGTCGATCTTGTCCGACGTGGTGCCGCCCGGGCGGTCGGCCTTGACGACGCAGCGCTCCATCATCTTGGCGATGGCGGCGTAGCGCTGGTTGGTGATGATGCTCTCAGCGTCGTCGTCGAGGGCGTTCTCGCAGTCCCTGATGTGGTCATCGAGGTGCGACCACAGCTCTTCCGGCAGGGCGAGCATGCTGCGCACCTGCTCGTCGCGCTCGAACAGCTTGACGGCGTACCAGCGAAGAGCGGCCTTCGGCACGAGGTTTTCGATCGACTCTTCGATATGGGCGATGGCGTGTTCCACCTCGCCCTGGAAGATGTGCGGCGCCTCGCCGGCTGTACGCTCCTGCGCGGCACGGATAGCAGCTTCAGCAGCGGCGAGCGAGCCTTCGCCCTTCACGGCCGACGTTTCCAGAACGGGAAAGCCCAGCTCGGCCGAGAGCTTGGCCGTGTCGATGCGGTCGCCGTTTTTGCGCACCACGTCCATCATGTTGAGCGCCATCACCATCGGCAGGCCCAGCTCGGCCAGCTGCGTGGTGAGATAAAGGTTGCGCTCCAGATTGCTGGCATCGACGATGTTGATGATCGCGTCGGGCTTGTCGTTCACCAGATAAGTGCGGGTGATGCGCTCTTCGAGCGTGTACGGCGAAAGCGAGTAGATGCCGGGAAGGTCCTGGATCACGGCGTCGTGGCCGCGCAGAGTGCCTTCTTTCTTTTCGACGGTGACGCCGGGCCAGTTGCCGACGTACTGCGAGCTGCCCGTCAGGTCGTTGAACATGGTAGTCTTGCCGCAGTTCGGGTTGCCGGCAAGAGCGAGTTTTACAGTCATGTGTACAGTCCCCTTTTGTTTGTTAATGTAAACTTACGCTTTTCCCCAAAGCGCACTATTCTTCCACTTCGATCAGTTCGCAGTCGGCTCTGCGCAGCGACAGCTCGTAGCCGCGCAGCGTCAGCTCCATCGGGTCGCCCAGCGGTGCCACTTTGCGCACGAAAATCTCCGTGCCCTTGGTGATGCCCATGTCCATGATGCGGCGCTTGAGCGCACCCTCGCCGTGGATGCGCTTGACCGTTACCGTTTCACCGATAGCGGCGTCTTTCAGTGTCTTCATGTTCCTTCCTCCCCCGTAAGTTTTGATGGACTAAACCATGATGCGGCAGGCCATGTCTTTGCTCAGAGCCACGCGGCTCTCCTTGACCTGCACGATCAGATTGCCTCCAAGCTCGGACACCACCGTCACCTTTTCACCGACGACAAAGCCGAGCTCGGCCAGATGCTGGCGCACGTCGTCGCGGCCGGAGATCTTTTTGATGAAGCACACTTCCCCGGCGCGGCACATTGTCAATGGCAGCACGAGCGCACCTCCTTCTTTGCCCGACCGCGCTGTCGTGTGCTGCACGGTTAGGCAATATTGGCGTTATAAATTAGTATAAGCTAATTACGTAAACGTAGTTTATCACTTTGCTGTCATCTGTCAATGGCCGAACGATGAACAGGCAATTCCGCTTCATTAGCGATTTGGCGATGATGACGCGTAAAAACAAGGGCAAAAAATCGCTGTTTGCGGTACAATATCGATGTTTAACATAGCTATCGCACTGCCGCGGAAAGGAGCCTGCCATGAACAAAAAACACTGTGCGGCCGTCGCCGCTGCGCTCATACTGATCGCTGTGTCGGGACTGGGGTACCGCGCTTCACTCGACGCAGTGTCGGGAGCTTCACGGAAGCGCAGGCACGGGCGCGAAGACCCCGTATACCTGCTCGGTCTGCCGCTGCGATCGAAAGGCCTTGCTGACAGCGCCCTGCGAGCGGCCGTGCGCGCTGCGCTGAACGGAAAAACGGCCCGCGTTTCCGGCTCGCCGCGACTGAGATTGACCTGCGAGGGGGGCGATGCGCCGCTCGAACGTTTTGCCGGGGCACTGAAAAAACAGCTTGAAGACGCCGGGTTTCGCGTCGTGCTTTCGTCGTGCAGCTCCACGCTGCTGAGGTCGAAGGCCCTGGCGGGACAGAGCGACATCTTCATCGCTCCGCGGCGCACCATCCTGCGAAGCGATATCGAGCGTCTGAGCGCAATACCGCTGCATCTGCCCGGCCCGCCCGAAGGGAGGAAACGCCCGTGAGAAAACTGAACGCACTCATCATGGCCGCTCTGACGGTCCTGATCGTCTGGCACGGCCTCAGCGGCAGCTTCATGCTGCTGGAAATGAACGCCGGCATGAGCAAATTTGTCGCCTGGGCCGCGATGGCACTGGCGGCGCTGCACGCAATCATCAGCCTGTGGCTTGGCGCTCGCACGCTCAAAGCCTCCCGCGGCGGAAAGCTTTATCTGCGGCAGAACGCCCGCTTTTGGGCCGTGCGTGCAAGCGGTGCAGCGTTGATCGCACTGCTTGCGATGCACGGCACGTTCGGGCGCGTGCGTTCGGGACAGTTTGTGCTGTTTGAGTTTACGACCGCGCGTTTTGCTGTGGAGCTGCTGATGGCCGCGGCGCTTGCCGTGCATGTCCTGGCCGGCCTCGGCCCGCTGATGGTTTCGCTGGGCGTGCCCGGATGGCGGAGCAAACACGACGGCACGCTGCTGTTTCTGGCAGTGCTGCTGCTGTTTTTCGC
>JAGAYQ010000404.1 GCA_017940445.1 Pyramidobacter sp.
ACGGACGGGACGCCATGAAAGGAGCGTCCCGTCCGTTTTGCATTATTATGCAGAAAAAGACTGTCGGAGCACGCGCGTTCAGGCTTTGACAAAGCGGCTTTCAAACGCGGATAAAATGCTCCTCATTCGTGCGTCCATCGCGCGTTCTGCCATCGTTCTCAGCCCGAACGGCACACCGAATCTGACCTGGGCCAGGGCGCCTGCCATATCGGCCTGCGTGTCCACGTCGCCGTTGAGAAGAAAGGCTTTTTTGATCGCGTCTTCGAACGAACCGGCTTCCAGAAAGCAGGTGATCGCCTCTGGCACGCTGCCCTGACAGGTGGAGTCGAAGCGATACCCGGAAGCCGCGATCTGTCTGACAGAACGGCTGAGGTCATAGCCGAACGAACTGTGCAGCCAGCTTTTCAGTTCGTCGTTCGTCATGCCCGACCTCAGCAGGAACACGCTGCCGGCGATGGCCTGCGCGCCTTTGACGCCTTCGGGGTGTCCGTGCGTGTAATCGGCGCTGGCGCGGGCCAGGTCGAGCGCCTGATCGAGCTGGCCGGCTGCCCATCCGATCGGCGAGGCGCGCATGGCCGAGCCGTTGCCGAAACTGCCGTTTTTCGTCAGCTGTCCCGCTTCGACCCATGTGCTGAAGCCGTGCCCGTAGCCGCGGCCGGGGTAGTCGCGCGCCCATCTCATATAAGCGCGGGCAAACGCTTCCGGCTGCACGTCTCCGTTCAGGATCGCTTCCGCCGTCGCGAACGTGAGGATGGAATCGTCCGTCAGCCGGCAAGGGCCGGCGCCGAGCGGTGTTTTTCTGTCCCATCTGACGCTGCGGCGTTCGTAGATCGAGCCGCAGAAATCCCCGATGATCGCACCGATCATTTTTCATCGCTCCTTTGTGAGCGCCTAAGCTGCGCTCGTGTGTTATGATAAGCGAATCCTATTGTATCCTATTCGCGCCTCTGCGGCGCAGCGGGAGGAGAAAAATGAAGATCCTTCATACGTCTGACTGGCACCTCGGCCGCCGTCTGTGCGGGCGCGAGCGCCGCGACGAATTTCAAAAGTTTCTGACGTGGTTGACTGGCGTTTTGAGCAAAGAAAAAATCGACGCGCTGATCGTGGCCGGCGACGTTTTCGATTCGTTCACGCCGCCGCAGTGGGCGCAGACGCTGTACTATGATTTTCTCACGCGCCTGAGCGCGACGCCCTGCAAGAGCGCTGTCATCGTCGCCGGCAACCACGACTCGCCCTCGCTGCTTGACGCGCCGCGTGAGCTTCTGAAGCGGCTGAACGTTTTTGTCACCGGCGTGCCGAACGGGGAACATGAGCTTTGCGAACTGCCCGACCCGGACGGAAATACGGGGGCGGTGTGCTGCGCGGTGCCGTTTCTGCGCTCGCGCGATCTGTGCGGCGCGATGGAAGGCATGGAGCCTGACGCACGCCGCGCTGCCGAGCTTGAGGCGTTCGCCGCGCATTATCGTGATATTGTGCAGCGGGCGGAGCAGCTTCGCGCCGGGCGCGGTATCCCGATCATCGCTACCGGCCACTGCTTTGCCGCCGGAGGAAAGGTCAACGAGGGCGACGGCGTGCGCGACCTGGCCGTCGGTTCTGTCGATGTGGTGCCGCTGAGCGCATTTCCGAATGCGGTCGATTATCTGGCGCTCGGGCATCTGCACGCGCCGCAGCTGTGCGGTGCTTTGCCGTCGCGCAGATACAGCGGCTCGCCATTGGCGATGGGCTTCGGCGAAGCCGGACGCCCCAAAGAGGTCGTGATCGCTGATTTCGGCGGGCGGGAGCCGGCAGTGCGGGCACTTCCTGTGCCTGTCTGGCAGGAGATCGTCCGCCTGCGCGGCACGTTTGACGAGATCGCTGCCAGGCTTGACGAGCTGAAACTGAGCGGCCGCTCCGTGTGGGCTGAAGCCGACTGCACCGATCAGGGGGGCGCGGAGCTGTGCGAGCGGCTGCACGAGCTTGCCCCTGACACGGGAACTGTTCGCCTCCTTCGCGTCAGAGCGGCGGCTGAAAATGTCGGCGGCACGCTCGCGGGCGATGGCGATCTGAATGAGGACTGGGCGCCGCAGGACGTCTTCGAGTTTTATCTGAAAGAGCACGGGATCGAGGGCGACGAAGCGCGCGAGCTGACCGGCGCGTATCTGGAAGCCGTTGCGGCCGTGAGGGAGGAACGCGATGAAGCTGTGCAGCCTGCGCTTTAAAAATCTCAACTCGCTGGCGGGGGAGTGGCGCGTGAACTTTGAGGCGCCGGAATACGCCGGCGGACTGTTTGCCATCACCGGCCCGACCGGCGCGGGCAAGACGACGCTGCTCGACGCAGTCTGTCTGGCACTGTTCGGCCGCACGCCGCGGCTCGACCGCGTCAATGCCTCCGGCAACGAGATCATGACGCGCGGCGCCTCGGAGTGCCTGGCGGAAGTCACGTTCATCAGCGGCGGCGTGCGCTACTGCGCTTCCTGGTCGCAGAAGAAGACGTTCCGCAAGGGCGTGGAAAAGCTCCAGCCGCCGAAATGCCGCTTTTCACGCACATCTCCCGATGAGGAGACGATCGCCGACAGCATCACCGGCGTGAGCAAAGCCGTCGAGCAGATCTGCCATCTTGACTTTGAGCGCTTCACGCGCACGGTCGTGCTGCCGCAGGGCGGCTTTGCCGCGTTTTTGCAGGCCGACGGCACGTCGCGCGCGCGCATCCTTGAAGAGCTGACGGGAGCTGAGATTTACCGCGCTATTTCCCGCAAGGTGTACGAACTGACCCAGCGCGAGAAGGAAAAACTGGAGCAGCTTCGTCAGGCTCAAAGCGAGCAGCCGGCGATGAGCGCCGAAGACCGGGCCGCCGCGGAAGCCCGTCTTGCCGAGAGCGAAAAGCGTGAAGCGGAGCTGAACGCGTACAGCGAAAAGCTCGCTGCCGCTCATGCCTGGTATGCCCGCCGCCGCGAGCTGGAAGCTAAACGCGCCGCGCTGGCGGCGGAAAAGGAAGCGAACGACCGAGCTCAGAGCGAATTTGCCCCCCTCGCTGAAAAGCTGAACATCGCCGAACGCGCTGCGACGCTGGCTGATTTTTATGACGCGCTGTCATCCCTGCGCGAAAAGCAGAAAAACACCTGCGAAGAGGAAAAGAGCGCGGCTGCCGCAGCGGCGTCCGCTGCCGGCGGTGCGGCAGACGCCGAAGCCGAAGCGCTGAAAGCTGTTTCTGCTTTCGAGGAGCTGCGCGCGCAGGCGGATGCGAACGCGGACCTGTGGGGCCGCGTAACGGCGCTCGACAGTGAGCTGGCTGCCTGTGAAAAAGAACTTGCTCAGAGCAGTCAGACAGCGGCCGAACAAAAGGAGATCAGCGAACAGGCCGAGCGAAAGACGGAATGCCTGCGGCAGGAACTGGAAAATGCCCTGGCTGAACTGCCCAAACTGGATGCGTCTGCCCGCGCCGCTGCAGACGCGCTCGAAAAGGCGCGCGACGATGAGCGGCGAGCCGACCTGAGCCAGCTGCGCGCGGCGCTGACCGAAGGCAAGCCCTGCCCGCTGTGCGGCTCAGTCCACCATCCCTCGCCGTTTGCGGCGCAGGAAGAAGAAGCGGAACTGTTCCGCCTTCATGAAAACGCCGAGCGCGCACGGACCGAAGCGGCAGCTGCCGACGCGGCCCTGCGCGGAGCACGGGAGACGCAGATCCGCCTCAGCGCGGAACTGAACGCGCAAAGTGCTGTGTGTGATGCTGCGCACACCGCCTATGACTTTGCGCGCACTAAGGCGGACGCGCAGCGCGGAGTGTGCGAGCGAAAGCGCGCCGAGCGTGCGGAATTGTTCGGCGCGAAAGATCCGGCGGCGGAGCGCGAAGCGTTCCAGAAGGAGCAGGCGAGCGCCGAAAAACGTGCTGCCCGTGCCCGCGAAGCGGAGACGGCCGCGAAGATCGTCACGGCACGCGCGCAGACGGAATGGGACCAGAAAAAACAGGCCCGTGCTGTTTGCGAGGCAGAAGTGAGCGCGCGCGAAACGGCTTTTGCCGAACGGCTCCAGAAACTCGGCTTTCGCGATGAGAGTGAATGGCACTCTGCGGCGCTCGATGAAACAGAACGAGCGCGCCTGACGGCCGAACGTGACAGGCTTGAACAGCGCGCGCGTGAACTGGCGGCCCTCCTGCCTCAGGCCGAGGCTGAGCTTGCCGCTCATGGAACGCCGCCAGAGATCCCCTGCGACGGCCTTGACGAACAGATTAGCCAGTGCCGCGCCGCACTGACGGAACTGCTCACCAGCCGCGGCGCCGATGCCGAGGCACTGCAGCGCGACGACGAACGCCGCGCCCGTCTGGCGGAGCTTGAGCAGCAGGAGAAGACACAGGAAAAACGGGCTGCCGTCTGGCGGACGCTGTGCGACCACATCGGCTCCGCCAAGGGCGATCAGTTCAGCCGCTACGTGCAGGGCCTGACATTTCGCCGCCTTGTGCACGCCGCCAACGCTCAGCTGGAACGGCTTTCGGAGCGCTACCGGCTGCGCCCCGGAGAGGACGACGCGCTGCGCCTCGACGTGGTCGACCTGTGGCAGGGCGGGCAGAGCCGCAGCTGCAAAAGCCTTTCCGGCGGCGAGAGCTTCATCGTCAGCCTGGCGCTGGCTCTGGCTCTGTCGCACGGTATGAAAGAAGTGAACGTCGATTCGCTGTTCCTCGACGAGG
>JAGAYQ010000405.1 GCA_017940445.1 Pyramidobacter sp.
AGAGGCTGCGCAGGAACAGCGTCGGCTTTTAGCTGCCTAATTGTTGTTCGTGCCTCATTAGAACGATTGTCAAATAATTTCCGCGTTATGCTGGATTCTATCTTACCTGATTTCTATTTACACACTTTTGGGGACTTGACTTGTTGCTCTGCAATGTAGAAAGAGTTTTTCAGTTTATTAGCTTTTCGTTTCGCAAAAAAGTCATATAAAAACGTAATACCAACAAATAATATCACTAAGATCTTTAATAAACCATCGATTTCCATGATTACTCCCCCCTTTTCACTATAACATGCAATCTACTTATTTGCAATAATGTTAACATATAAATAGAATATCCTCCTTAATCAAAGTGAAATAGGTAAATCTGTTTTCTCGCTTGAAGGATATTTCGTCGTTGTCCCCGATGACAACGAATGCGCCGCTAATAACATACCTCTTATCTTCCTCTAGTCAGAAGTACAGTGCGGGGCGTGCAAAAAAGATCGCGATTTCCCACATAGGGCGCCGCGATCTTTTTGTACGCTATGTCAACGGAAAGACTTCACACGCAGAGCAATGTTTTTGCCTTCGGCTTCAGCTTGCCATAAGGGCCCCTATGCGACCTGCTCAAGTACAGTCCTGATGCTCATGTTATCCGACTTTTTCACTGAAAATAATGTGAGCTCATTTTGCCCCGTGAGAATGTGCCCCTTCGACGCATACGTTTTAACGCAGCGCGTCTTTCATCGTCTTGACGTACTCGCCCACGCGCTCGGGCGCTTCGCGTCCATACCTGGCGAACAGCTTGACGATCGCCGAACCGACGATGGCGCCGTCAGCGATCGCCGCCATTTTCCGTGCCTGTTCGGGCGTGGAGATGCCGAAGCCGATCGCGCAGGGGATGTCAGTGCAGCGGCGCACGGTCTTGACGATCGAAGCCAGGTCGGTGGTGATCTCGCTTCTCGTTCCGGTCACACCGAGGCTGGAGACGATGTAGAGAAAGCCCTCCGCCTCTCGCGCGATCATCTCGATGCGGTCATCAGACGTGGGCGCGACGAACGAGATCAGGTCGACGCCGTACTGACGGCACTGCGGCAGAAATTCTTCCTTCTCTTCATACGGCAGATCGGGCAGGATCAGCCCGTCGATGCCGACCTCGGCGCAGGTTTTGATGAACCGTTCGGCACCGTAGGAGAAGATGACGTTCGCATACGTCATAAAGACCATCGGCACGGTCACATCGGTCCGCAGGCCGCGAACGAGGTCAAAGATCTTGTCGGTCGTCACGCCGCCGGTCAGCGCGCGCAGGTTGGCTTCCTGGATCACGGGGCCCTCTGCCGTGGGATCGGAAAAAGGGATGCCCAGCTCGATCAGGTCGGCCCCGGCGGCAGCGGCGGCGCGCACAGCCTTCGCGGTGGTCTCCAGATCGGGGTCTCCGCAGGTCATGAACGGGATGAACGCTTTTCCATGCTGAAATGCTTCGGCGATCCTACTCATGGATATCCTCTCCTCTGTAACGGGCGATCGCCGCGCAGTCCTTGTCGCCGCGGCCCGAGATGGTGATGACGATGATCTTGTCTTTGCCCATCGCCGGCGCGATCTTCATCGCGTGCGCAACGGCGTGAGCCGACTCGATGGCGGGGATGATGCCTTCCGTGCGCGCGGTGTATTCAAACGCGTCGACGGCTTCTGCGTCGGTGACGGGGACGTACTCGGCGCATCCGATGTCGTGCAGCCAGGCGTGTTCCGGTCCGATGCCCGGATAGTCGAGTCCGGCCGAGATGGAATACACGGGTGCGATCTGGCCGTACTTGTCCTGGCAGAAGTACGACTTCATGCCGTGGAAGATGCCCAGCCGGCCTGTGCTGATCGTCGCCGCCGTCTCAAAGGTGTCGATGCCGCGTCCGGCCGCTTCGCAGCCGATCAGGCGCACACCTTCATCCTTGATGAAATGATAGAAGCTGCCGATGGCGTTCGATCCGCCGCCCACGCAGGCGATCACGGCGTCGGGAAGGCGGCCTTCCTTTTGCAGCAGCTGTTCTTTGATCTCCTTCGAGATGACGGCCTGGAAGTCGCGCACGATGGTCGGGAAGGGGTGCGGCCCCATCACGGAGCCGAGGCAGTAGTGCGTGTCGCTGATGCGCGACGTCCATTCGCGCATCGCTTCCGACACGGCGTCCTTGAGCGTGCCGGTGCCGGTCTTGACGGGCACGACCTCCGCGCCCAGCAGCCTCATGCGGTAGACGTTGAGCGCCTGGCGCTCGGTGTCTTCCACGCCCATGAAGACGACGCACTCCATGCCCATCAGCGCCGCCGCTGTGGCCGTGGCGACGCCGTGCTGCCCTGCGCCTGTCTCGGCGATCAGGCGGGTCTTGCCCATCTTCTTGGCCAGCAGGGCCTGACCGAGCACGTTGTTGATCTTGTGCGCGCCGGTGTGGTTGAGGTCCTCGCGCTTGAGATAGATCTTCGCGCCGCCGAGGTCGTTCGTCATCTTTTCGGCAAAGTACAGCCGCGAGGGGCGGCCCGCGTATTCATTGAACAGCTCTGTGAGTTCGGCGCAGAACTGTGGATCGTCTTTAAAATGATCGTATGCTTTTTCCAGCTCGATGACCGCGTTCATGAGCGTTTCGGAGATATACTGTCCTCCATGAACGCCAAAGCGTCCGTGCGGATTTGTCATTGTTCGTCTTCCTTTCTGACGGCGGCGACGAACGCCGCCATTTTTTCTCTGTCTTTCAGTCCGTCTGTCTCGATGCCGGAACTGACATCGACACCCCAGGGGTGCAGGGCGTGCACTGCCGCAGCGACGTTATCACAGGTCAGGCCGCCGGCAAGGAGATAATCGCGCTTCACGCTCGCGGCCAGGCTCCAGTCGAACGCTGCGCCCGTCCCCGCGCCCGAGTCGAGCAGGACGAGATCGGCGCGGCAGTGCCGTGCCGCTTCGGCGTCGGCAGCCGCTCGCACGCGGAACGCCCTGATGATCGGCCTGCCGGCCGCTCTTTGCAGACGCGCGATGTATTCG
>JAGAYQ010000406.1 GCA_017940445.1 Pyramidobacter sp.
CGTCTTCATCACGCTCGGCACGGGCGTGGGCGGCTCGATCGTGATTGGCCGCCGGCTCGTGCGCGGCGTGCACGGACGCACCGGCGAGATCGGGCACTTTCCCCTGCTCGACGACCGCGGCTGCGGCTGCGGCGGGAGAAGCCATCTGGAGAGCTTCTTTTCGGCGAACGTCTTTGAGCGCGCCGGTGAGAAGTACGGTTACGGCAGCGACATGCGCGTCCTCTGGGAACAGCGCGAAAACCGCTGGCTGGCCCGTCCCTTTGCCGAAGGGCTGCGCGCGCTGAGCTGCGTGTTCGTCTCGCTGACCTGCCTGCTCGATCCTCAGGCGATCGTCATCGGCGGGGGGCTGTCGAACCTTGAAGGCCTGTTCGACGATCTGCGCGACTACATGTTCCCGCTGCTGCCGCCTTCGTACCGTCCCGGCCCCGAGCTGCGGAAGGCTCAGCTCGGCGTCGACGCGCCGCTGCTGGGCGGAGAATTGCTGATAAAAAACTCTGACTGATCCACATCATGCTGATGCTGTACGCTGGAGAAGCCCCTCAGACAGTATTTTGCAGGCAATGATGTATTTTCTCAGCGTTCCCCATAAATCGCCCGTGCGGGTGATGCGCCGCCCTCTTTTTTCGAGTATGCTTATCTCAGCCTGAAAAGCGTTAAACGCTTCCGCGTTATGCGGATGGCATCAAGGAAACGCTGATTAATTCGCCCGCGTCCTGCCGGGCCTTTCGCCGCCTGGCCGCGTCGAAGCTCACCCTAAAGGACTAGCTTCGCGTCGTCACCATAGTCCCGCTATGCCTCTTCGCTTCTCCTTGCCAGACAACGAAATCCCTCGGCAGTTCATCGGGCTCATTTAATCAGTGTCTCCTTAAGAAACGAACATAAAAAGGAGAGATCATCATGAAAAAACTGTTTGCTCTGTTCCTGGCTCTGTCCGCGCTTGCGTCAGCTTCATGCGCCACGGTGCTGCCCGGACCGCGCGTCCCCGCTCCCCGGCCGCCGCGCCCTGTCGAGGCGGCGCTGCCTGAGCTGAAGCACGATCACACCGACAAGTGCGCGAAGCTCGACACGAACAAGGTGCACATCGTCTGCATCCTTGACCGTTCCGGATCGATGTCGCACCTTACCAGCGACACTATCGGCGGCTACAACAGCTTCATCGACAAGCAGCGTGCCGAAGCCGGTTCGGCGAAGGTGACGACGGTGCTGTTCGACAACAAGTACGAGACGCTGTACGAAAACGTGCCGATCAAGGACGTGAAGCCCCTGACTTCCAAAGAATATTACGCCCGCGGCACCACAGCGCTGCTTGACGCAGTCGGCATGACGATCATGAGCGTGGACGGCGACTTCAAGAAGGCTGATGTCTGCCCCAAGTCCGAGCTCGTCGTCTTCATGATCATGACCGACGGCCTTGAGAACGCCAGCCGCGAGTTCAGCCGTAGCGCCGTGAAGAAGCTCGTCAGCGACGCGCAGGAGAAGTACGGCTGGAAGTTCATCTTCATGGGCGCCAACATCGACTCCGTGGCCGAGGCGGGATCGCTCGGCATCCGCCGCGAGGCCGCCATGGACTACGCTGCCGATTCAGCGGGCGTGGGTGCGGCTTACGAGAGCGCCGGCGCGGCAATGAAGATGTTCCGCGCTCAGGAAAAGCTGAACGACAGCTGGAAGAAAGCTCCCGCTCCCAAGAAGTAAAAATCGTGTACAATAAATGCCGGAAGGTTTTGCGCCTTCCGGCATTATTTATAAGGAGAGCGATCCACTCATGAAAAAAATCACCGCGCTGCTGTGCGCGCTGCTTGTCCTGGCCTCCCCGGCCCTGGCGCAGAAAGAACGCTGGGAAGTCGGCTCCGTCGATACCGCGTTCAAGCTGCTGGGCCCCAATCACAAAGTCGTCGTCGAGGCCTTCCGCGATCCTGATTTCCCCAGCATCGTCTGCTACGTCTCGTATGCCAAAGCTGGCGGCATCTCCGGCGCCGTGGGACTGGCCGAAGACCCGGCGCGCTTTTCGCTGTCGATCGTCAAGACCGATCCGGCGCCCATCGTTCCTGACAAAAAACAGAAGAAGGAAGCCGAAGTGTTCAAGTCGCGCTCTGCGTTCTTCCGCAAGATGAAGATCGTGCGCTTTTACGACGGCGAGACCAACTGCTTCGTCTACTGCGCCACCTCGACCATCCTCTTCGACGGCAGCCCGTTCAACTCCATCGCCGTCGTGCCGCTGAATTGACACACATAATCAAAACACCTTGTTCCTCATGGAAAAAGGAGTGATGCATGTGAAGATCCCGCTTGCTGCGCTCTGTGCCGCGTTCGTCGTTTCGTGTGCCGGGGGCGCTGTGCTCCTGCCGCCGGGATTCGGCATTGCCCGGGTGATGCGCGGCGGCACGACCGATCTCAGCGATCCCGGTGCCCCCAAGTTCGTGAACGATACGAAGATCGTCTCGTTCAACTCAGCATACAATGCTCATGTACGGTAAGGAAGCAAGCAACCGAAAACAAGAGATAGACCGCCAGCACTACACTATTCCGAACCAAAGA